>JAFXGX010000069.1 GCA_017536695.1 Bacteroidaceae bacterium
ACAATGCCCAACTAATTTTCATTGCAAGAGTAATTTCAAGAAGAAACCGGCACTGTGTGAGCAACAGTTGTTGTTAGCAGCAAATAAGGATAAAGAATGGGGGATGTTTGAGCGGTGGATTATCCTGTTGCTGTTGTTTCGTGAATAGCGAGTTACCCCATTCCCTTATTTGCTGCGTTAAGACAACAACGGCAAGAATAAAACGACCGAGGGATGTTGCTTGCAACTCGCAAGCAAAGTTTTATTCGACTTGTGAACTCTGTGCCGGGCTTTTTGGTCCTTTTGGGCCCAAAAGGACATGAAAGCAAGAGTTGAAGAAGAATTCAAGTAAACAATTAAGGTTGATGACTGCCGTAGAATATCAGACGAGCAAAAGCGAGTAAGAACCTCTAAACAGCATTTCCGGACAATCATACAAACCTATTTTGATTATTGGGAATAAGGTTCTGTCCCCCCCCAGACTTTGCAGGTGAACCGTATCAGTGGTTTTGTCATTTCTCGGTAGATCAATGTCTATCTTTATACTACCATTTCCGTAGTTCTCAAAGAATCTAAACAGTTCATCTCTTTTATTTCTGCTACAAAGTTGCCGATTTGCAAAAAAAACTTCTAATTTTCAAGATGAGGAAGTAGTTGTGGATAATCTATGCCATTTTCAAAGAATTCAAATGCAAGTCGCATTATTCTCACCTCTTGCGGATATTGTTTATTGTATTTGTTTTTTAGATTGACAACTTCTTCTCGCCAGGCTGTTTCATCTGTGCTTGACCAATAAAACATCCAGAATTGCATTTGATGTCCTTTTCTTAATTTTGAGATTAAGTGCATCATAGTATCTCCATACTTTATCATAGTACCGTGTAGGTTTTCTTGGAGGGTTATGCAGTTTTCCCCTGTGTCGTTTAGTCCTATGACAAGGTTGATGTATTTATTGCAGTATGTGGTATCATTTATAAGGTATAAACTATCTCCAAAGATAGTACAATGTTCTGTAGCCATTTGACTCATTCGGTTGTCAAAACTCTTGTCGGGAGAATACAGGTAAGTCAATGTATATTCTAACCAGGTTGATGGAAATGCTGTGAAAAACTCTGTTTGTTTTTCTAAAGTGTTCTGGCCATTAATGATGGCACTGTATGCCTTGTTCAATCTTAATGTATCTACAGGATAATATTGTGCAACTGTAGGTGTTGTCAGAAAAGAGAATAGTAATAGTGCAAATAAATACTTCTTCATATTATATTTTTGATTTATATGCAAATATAGATTATAAATCCTCTGTTGTCAATTATAGAACAAACAGATACTCAGTTTTTCTTTTTTATGACTATTGACACAATAACTGCCAGCCCCACGCACATGGGGTAGTACAGGTAGGGGATTATTGCCACAGGCGACACCAGTGCCAGACCCGACGCCATGAGCAGTTGCGCACCATAGGGAATGACTCCCTGTACAAAGCACGATGCCGTGTCCATGAGACTTGCAGAGCGGCGTGGCGAAATCTTGTATTGCTTTGCTATGTCGCGCGATATGTCACCGACCGATAGTATGGCAATGGTGTTGTTCGCTGTACATACGTTTGCCAGCGCAGTGAGTAAGGTAATGGCAAACTCGGCACCTTTCTTGGAATTGATTCTTGCTGTCACGACCTGTATCAGGTAGTCAATGCCGCCGTTCTGGCGCACCATTTCAAGAACTCCTCCTGCAAGCATCGTCACGATAATCAGTTCGCCCATACCCATCACTCCGTTGCCGATGTGTGTGCAGAATTCTATCCCGTTGAAACTGCCGTAGGCAAATCCCAGTATGGCTGCCGAAACTATGCCAAGTATAAGTACGGCGAGCACATTCACTCCCAACAATGCAACGATGATGACAATAACGTATGGCAGACACTTGAGCACTTCGTTGAAGGTCAAAGCCGGTGCCTCTACCGATGATATGCTGTTCCCGCTGAATGCGTATATGAGTAGCGTTATTATTGCAGCAGGGGTCACAAGCAGAATGTTGGTGTAGAACTTGCTGCGCATTGAGCAACCTTGTGTCTGTGTGGCTGCGATGGTCGTGTCCGAGATGAACGACAGGTTGTCGCCGAAGAATGCTCCGCCCACAACTATTGCCACCATCCATGCAACGTCGCAGCCAATCTGTGCGGCAAGGGTGGTGACAACAGGTGTCAGTGCCACAATGGTTCCCACCGATGTGCCTATCGACAGCGATACGAAACAGCTTGCAATGAATATTCCCGCAGGCAGGTAGCTGGCAGGGATAGCGTTTCGCGCAAGCACCACTGTCGCGTCAATGGCCCCCATGGCCTCGGTTGTCTTTGCGAATGCTCCCGCAAGCACGAAAATCCACACCATGTACATTATGCGCGTGTTGGCTGCGCCCCGTGAGAAATTGTCTATGCGTTCGTTGAGGCTGTCGCCCTTTGTTATAATGATTGCATATATTGCGGCTGCCATGAATGCTACGGCAATAGGTATGCGGTAAAAATCTCCCGCGATTATTGACCCTACAAGGTAGATTGTGAGCAATACGATTATCGGTGATAGGGCATACAGCCCGCGGAGCGTCTTTATCTTCTGCATGGTTCTTGTGTGTTTTATTTTGCCGGTACAAAGGTACTGAAAAATATGGAGCAAACAAAAGTGGTGCGCTCTATGAGCGCACCACTGATAGTATGTTAAGATATTTGAATTACTTAACGAGTACCTTTGCCTTTGGCTAGCTACTCTGCGTTCGGCAATAACTGATCAAGCAAGCTTGTCATTTATTGCTCTCACTTAACGAGTACCTTTGCCGAACGGATTACATTGCCGTTCTGCATCTTGACGAGGTAAACGCCCTCGGCAACTGCAACCTGTGCAGGGTTCTTCACGAACTCGACGAGCTTGCCGTCAGCAGTGTAGATCCATGCCTTGTCGGCATTGTTGATAACGATAGCACCGTCAACGCCCTCGGCTGTAGAAACCTCTCCGGCTACAACATCCTCAACTGATGTGTTGCCCTCAAGGCACTCAGGCTCATCAGCAGCGCCCTGGTCACGTGTGTCAACTGCTGCACGGCCCGGGTTGTTACCTGTAATCTTTACGCCGAAGTCAATAGTGAAGCCCTTGTTTGTCAAGCCTGTTGGGTTGAACTGGCCTGCAAACCAAGCGTCAGAGAATACAATACGCAAGCGGCTGTCGCCAGGAGTAGCATCTGCAGGTACTTTGAATGTGAATGTGATACCCGGGTTCTGAATTGCAGGTGTGGCTGCTTCGTGTGTACCAACAAAGAATATACGCTCACCCTCGGGGTCAACATCTGTTTTACCCTTTGCTATTTCCGATGCAGTTCTCTCTACAGGCAGCGGGTGATCGAAGTCGCCGCTACCGTTGAGGTCGAGCCAGCCACCGGCGAAACACCATTTGAGACCGTCATCATAGTTTGCACCTCTGATGGTCATCGTAACGTTCTGGCCCTGCTCAATCTCAAGTACATGGTCGCGTGCATCGGCATACTGTGTGCCATCTGCAACAGGGCTGCTTGCTGTGTAGTTGAGGTTCTTTGTTGCACCTGTTGTTGTAACAAGGTCAACATAACGCTGTGCGCGTGCATTCTCAATACCTGCTGAAGCCGGGTCAATCTGGCTTACACCGTATGTGTCCTCCTCAACCTTCTCAGGCAGGTCTGCCTGGTTGCCGCGTGGAATCTCCACCCAAACAATTGGAGAGTAGGTCTTGAGGTCTGTAGAAACTGAACGTACACCGATGAATGGTACATCATTTACACTTGCAAACTCAATGTTGCCGACAAATGTTGCCCACTGTGATGTTGTACCGACCTGCGCAACCTTGCCGTCTTCGCCGTTCTTGTACATAATCTCGAAGTGGCTGATGTTTGCCTCGTCGTTGTAAACCAGACCCCAGTCAGCACGTGTCTTTGCTACTGCATCGACACCCCAGTGCAATTTGAGGTTCATTGAGCTCTTTGTTTCGTTCTTGACCTCTGCAACAAGATCCTTTACGTTGGCAGGGTCTACTCTGTTTTCATCATTGATTTCAAGTTTTCCTACATAGAGCTGGTAGTCATCGTTGTTGCCCTTTACGCGCAAGCCGATACGCTCGATAACGTCGCCCTCTGCAATGCCGGTAAGGTCAAACCTCTTCTCTTCCCATGCCTTGCCTGTTACGTTGCCTACTGCGTACTCCTGCCAAGCGTCATTGCCCTTCTTCTTGATAATGAGATAGAGATTAGTTGCCTGCACATCCTTCAATGTCTTTACGGCAACCTTTGCATATGCGCCGTTGCCGGCCTTGAGTGATGTCTTGTAGAGGATAATGTCAGTGCCGGTAGATGTCGCTGCACCGGTAAGTTCAATACAAGAACCGCCTGTGTAAGCGTCAAGGTGTGTGTAGTTCACGTCAATATCCTCGGTAACGGTTGTTGTATTGCTCTGGTAGCGCAGCCAACGGTATGTAGGAACAATGTCCTGAGCACCCATGTTGTACCACTGGCTCTTATGAGCCATCTTGCCCTTGAAGTAGTAGCGGTCGCCGTTACCCAATGTGAAGTGTGTGCCGAATGGGAGATTGCCCTGAATTGCAGAGCGTTCCGGAATCCAGTGTGCCATACCTGCAAAAGTCTGCAAAGGAAGCTTACCGTTCTCTGCTACCCAGTTGTTGCCTGTGTTGCTGAGTGCAGGAAGTGTTGCCGGGTTGCGGTTACCACCTGACATTGCACGTTCAAGCAGTCTCTGATAGTTGCCCTGGATGTCATATACACCGTCGCCTGCGTTGAAACTGTAGAAACGGCTCTGGTCGTGCTCGCCCCAAAGACAGATACTCATGTTGTTGCCCTCGAGGTTTGTCCAACGACGGTCCATTGATGCAATCCATACACCTGCATATACATTGTCGGCCTCGCCCATAGCACCCTTGATAGCCTCGTATGTATCGCCTAAGCCTGCAGCAATGTCATTTGCCTGGTAGTTGAGCATAAGGTCGTGTGTCTTACCGGTTGTCTTTGTACCATAAAGAGCATCAATGGAACTTGTCTGGTTGCTTGCCAATGAAGATGTGCTTGTGTAGATTGCACTGTGGTAGTTGTCGAAACCTACTCTCTCTGCCTCTTTCCAAAGAGCCTTATGGAATGCTACGATATCTGCATTGCCCCAGCTGTTGTCCTCCCAGTTGTAGTTGATACCGTCGGCACCAAAGAACATTAGGATGTTGATGAGTGGTTTTACATATCTGTAAGAACCGTCGCTATCTTTCTTTGTAATCATTGCGCTGAATACCTTGTCACCGTCACCGGTCCAGCTCTCGAAGAATGCGATACCGCTCATGATATCTGTACCGTTGCGGTGTGCTGCGTCAACCCATGAGCCAGGAGCCTGAAAGAAACCGTGGTTCCATGAACCGAAGAGGTTGGTATACTGCCACATAGAGAATACGTCGGCATTGAACTTTGCCTCGGGGTGGCCTACAGCACCGTCCTTACCATAGTCCATTGGAATGTTCAGGAAAAGATTGCGGCCCTCATATGTGTTTGTTCTCAGACGGTCGGCACGGCTCATGATGTTAGCCTTGCGAACATGTGAACGCACAAATGCAAGGTCTGAAGCCTGGATACCTGCAGCAGCGAATTCTTCCATTGTGGGGTAGTTACGGCCATTCTGGAGTGCATTGTAGAAGAGCTCAAGCATTGATTCAACACCCCAGCCACTGAAATCATAGACCTCCTGGCTGTTGCCGCCTGTCTCGCCTTCTGCATCATCAGTAACCTCTTCAATGATGTAGCTGTTACCGGCGTCAGTCTCTGACCAGCTGTTAATAACAAGTCCTTCGTCTGTCTGGTTGGCCTCTTGAGAGTTCAAGTAAAGAGTTCCAAGGCCAAGTTTCCAGGGATAGGTAGAGTTTCCGGAATTTGTAATTGTCAAAGCCATGTAAGGATTTTCATTGTAACCGGTAGCGATTACGTACTTCTGTGCACCTACGCTGTAGAGATAGTAGGTACCATTCTTGTTCTCAATCTTGAACTGCTGGTTCGGGTCCTGCGGGTTGCGTGCAACCGTACCCACGGCCTTACCGTTGCTTGAAGCAAGTTTTGTTACGCTTGCGCTGTACAGCAAGAATGCACGCTCCGAACGGATTGTGTAAAGTTTGTCATTGCTCAACTGTGACAGGTCTGTCACAACTGCTGCCTGTGCCGAGAATGCCAAGCATAGGAAGCTGATGAGCATAAAGTAAATCTTCTTCATGGATTTTTTTGTTAAATGGTTAGTATAAAATGATTATCTCAATGTCAATTCTTGTGAAAAAATGTATGCTACATAAAATATTTGCTGTTAAAATTTCAATACGGCAATCAATGTACTTGCAATATGTTATTTTGTTGTCAATCTATGCGATATATCTCAAAGCAAATATAGCTTTTTTATTGGGAAAAACAGTTATAATCGGATATTTTTCTTATATTTTAACAAGGTTCTTTATATAGGATATGTTGTGTTCGTTTGGTGCAAAAAAGAAGAATCCCCACCATAGCAGGGATTCTTCTTTTTATCTTAGGGACTATCAGAAGTTTGGTGCGTCAACATCCCACCACAGGCGTGTTGCTTGCTCATCGGGACCGCCGAGCGCGGGAACACCGCTTGCCTCTACCATGCTTGCTGCAACGGGGTCTGTGGGAACCCAAGGAATACGGCGTATAATGTCGCCCTGCTCTATTGAACCGTCACCGTCATCTGCATTAAGCACCGGGAACATCTTGGGATATCCAGTACGGCGCATCTCAGCCCAAGCCTCTGTTGAGAGCGGGAAAAGGGCGATGTACTTTTGGGTAATGATTTTCTCAAGTTTTGTCTCGTTGTCATCATTCTCGTTCCACTTTACACCTATCTTTGTAACGCTTGGCCAAGGCTCGCCGTCGCCCATTGGGTCTTCCTGGATGTACTCAACCGGCTCCTCGCGCTGCTTGTAAGCATTTACATAACCGGTGTACTGTGAACCGGACAACGGATCCTCAATGTATGCGTTCTGGATACCGCGATTATAGAACTCTTCTGCGGTGCCGCCCATGTTCCAGCCACGGAGTACGCCCTCGGCACGCAGGAAGTCAACCTCAGCCCATTTTATGAAATATATTGGACAACGCTTGCTCGCGAGAACTTCGGTGCTTATTGTAGAATAAGCCTGACGCTTGTTTAGTGCATATGTCTGTCCGTCGCCGACAAGTGTGCCTGCGCGGATACCGCAGATGCGTGAGCCTGCAGGCAATGTCGTTCCTGTCTTTTCGTTTGGAATGTCATTGCTGTTTGGCAGGAACAGGTATTTCGCGTACGGGTGGTCAAGGCTTATGAGCAGGCTCTCGAATGATGCGCACATACGAAGGTCTCCCCAACCGTTGGCAATGTTGGCAATAGGGTGAGTGAAACTGTTTATCATTGGGAATACGCCATGCTGGTCATAGACTCCTTCAATTACACCGCCGGCCACAGCCTCCTCGGCCCACTTCTTGGCTGTCTCAGGCTCTACCTTTGCAATATGTATAGCCATGCGCAACTTCAATGAGTTGGCGAACTTGATGTATGAATTGAGGCTCATGTCGCCAGCCAGCAGGTTGTAACCGGTAGTGAAACTCTCAGCAATTATGCCCTGAATCTGCTCCTTGTACCAATCGGGACGTGTCTCAAAGTGATTGAGGCAAGCAACAATGGTATCAATGTTCTCTACGATGCCGTAGTAGATTGTCCTTACATCGTTGTACTCCTCTGGCTCCTGTGAGTTCTTCTTGTCTTCAAGGTATGTGTAAGGTCCTGAAAGGTCAGCCTGCTCCTGTGCTATGAGGCAGTAGTAGAGCAAGCCTATAGCCTTAATCTCGGGAAGAGTGTCGATGAGCGGGTGGTTAAGCATTGGCATGAACGCGTTCTTTGCCATTGTGTATGCTCCAAGAGGACCACCGTTGAACTCTGCCGATACATTATATGTAGATGTCAGGGTACCGTACATGAAATCCTTGTGAGGCACGGTAAAATATTGTGCATAGAGGTCGGGACCGAGGCTATACTGGCGCTGGTATGCATGGTCGCCTGGCATCTGTCCCTCTTTGCCGCCACGCATCATGTATATGCCGCTCAGGCACTGCCCGAAATATTTATACTTGCCCTGCAGGGTGTCGATGGCTGCCTGTACATTTTCCTGGATAGGCTCGTTCCAGTATGGGATACTGTCGACATTACCCACGTGTACAGTGGTCTCTGTCTGAATCGTGTTAAGGTTGGCCTCATCTCCCGGGTCATCGTAGTCAAGGCACGATTGCATTGCTGTTGAGGCGAAGAAAAGTGCGCCTGCAAGCAAAATATGTTTCTTGTTCATAGTTTCTGAAATTAGTTTAGTTAGTAATCGTAGCTTAATCTCTTGATTAGAGGTTAACCTTTATGTTAAGACCGAACGAACGTGCCGATGGGTAGTTGAATACATCGATACCTCCGAGACCGTTTGCTGTTGACAAAGATACATCCGGGTCAACTGGAGAGTCCTTGTACAGGAAGAAGAGGTTACGGCACACGAGTGAGATGTTCAGGTTCTTGTACTCACCGAAGAGGTTGCGGAATGTGTAACCGAGAGAGAGCTCACGCAGACGGAAGTTCGTAGCGTCGTAGATGTAGTCACCAACGTAGCTTGTACCTACGAATGTGTAGTAATCCTCTATTGATACAAGGTTGCGGCCCTCATTGATGTACATGCCAAGACGCCCATCCTCGGTGTATATGCTGTTCTTCTCGGCATTAAGACGTGCAGCACCGCTACGCTTTGATGCACCAATCTCATCAAGATAACCCTCGGTCAAAGATACAACCTTACCGCCGATACGGCCGTTGATGAGGAAGTAGAGCGAGAAGTCCTTGTATGTGAATGTGTTTGACCAAGAAAGCTGGTACTTGCTGTTTACATTTCCGGCGAACTTCTGGAACTTCTTGTTTGAGTCACGTACACGCAACTTACCGCCATCTGTTACCGATACGTAACCGCCGAGTGAAGGCTTGCCGTTTGTTATGTAGAGATCACCCTTCTTGTTTACAAGCTCGCTGATTACGTTGCCGTTCTCATCTGTTACAGGAGTGCTGCTGTACTTCGTTACGGTAACTTCTGTTGGAATGCGGTCAATGATGACAGTCTCCTTTGTGTCATATTTGTATACATCGCTGTTATAGCGTGTGAAATCTGTTATGTAGAGGTCGCCGTATGCGCCACCCTTGCGATAGAGCAACTGGATCTTTCCCTCGGCAAATGAGGTTGCCATATCCTTGTGGTTACCCCACTTGTCCTTGCTTGTGGCCTCAATCTCATTATTGTTGTAAGAGAAGTTCGCCGATGTCTTCCAACGCCAATCGCGGTTAATCTTCCAGTCGTAGCCAACTGTAAGCTCGATACCCTGGTTGCGGATGATACCGCTGTTTACAGGCTGTGACTTGCCGTTTGTACCTGCGACCTCAAGATATGACTTGTGCATTGCTGAGTTGTAGTAGGTAATGTCGAAGTTCAGACAGTCGTTGAAGAACTGCATCTCAAGACCGGTCTCGAAAGATTTTGTCTTCTCGGGCTCAGGGATGAAGAAATTTCTTGAAGAAACGCCTGCTGTACCCAGAACGTTGTTCAACGATACGCTGTTGTAGAGTACGTTAGGGATGGAGTTACCCACTTCAGAATAGCTCAAGCGGTATTTTGCATATGTGAACCAATCGGGCAACTTGATGACATCGCTAAGGATAGCGTTGGCGCCGACACCGAAGTAACCGTAGCTCTCATCTGTACCCAGATAAGCGAACTGACGGAACGGACGGTACCAGTCCTGACGGTATGATGCGTCTACGAAAAGGAAATCCTTCCAGCCTACCTGTGCTGTAACAAGTGCTGCCTGGTCCCAGTTAGAGCTTGTGCCCTTGTTTGTGACACCGGCGCCGCCATATCGTGGCTCGAACATGTTAATGCTTGTCGGGATGCCTACTGCAACGCCGCCTCTGTGCATATCATCTGTTGCTGCTCCGATATATGTGTTGGTGGATGTGCCCTTGATTGTGTGGCCTACATAACCTGCTGTTGCCGAAAGTGTCCAATCCTTGTCGAACTCCTTATTATAAGAGAGCATGTAGTCGGTGTAGATTTCGTTTGTGCGGCTGTTGTCCAAATAGTATGTACCATAGCGATACATCTCGGTGTCGTACCATGTCGTTGCATAACGTCCGCCCTCACTCTGGTATTTAGAGTGGTCGATTGATACACGTGCCTGGAGATTAAGGCCTTCAATAATCTTTACAGTGGCATTGAATGAAGCAGAGAAACGCTCCTCGTTGCTTGTTCCGAAGTTCATGTTCTTCAACCAGTATGGGTTGTTGATGGCAGGTGACTGGAACGCGTACTGCTGCATAGGGCCCTCGAGGAGCGCATGGTCACGATGCTCAAGCCACAGACCGCCGATATCTTCAAACCAGTTCTGTGTACCTTGGCCCTCTGCGTTACCCGATGACCACCACTGACCCTTAGCTGAGTAGTTGTCCTTGTAATATTCCATGTCTACATCGCGTGGCGCTGTGTAAAGGTGGTAGATTGGGTTACCCAGTGTACCGCCGCCGACACGATTCTTAGTCTTGGCCTGGTTGTAGTTTACGTTAACGCCTAATGTTATACGGTCCCACAACTTGTATGTCTGACGGAACGCGAATGTGTTACGGTTGTAACGGTTGGCGTCAATCATACCGATTGAGTGGGTGTTTGAGTAGGATGCATATGTCTGTATCTTCTCGGTACCACCTGACACTGAAATTGAGTTTGTCGTGTTTATACCAGTGTCGAAGAAGTCTGCAATGTCATCATTTGCATAGTTGCGCAGATAGGCTTTGAGCATGTTAGGCGTGCCGTCGGCATTTGTTGTCTGGAAATACTGCTTGTCGGCAGCATACTCGAATACATGCTTGCCCTCGCCGCTCAGACGGTCACCCCAACTGTTGTTGAGCAGGGTGTTGTTGCCGGCACGGTAACCACCATATGCGTTCTGCAACTCAGGAGTGATGAGAGGTGTGTCGAAAGTCGTGCTAGAGTTGAATGTAACCTCCATCTTTCCTTCCTTACCTTTCTTTGTGGTAATCATGACAACACCATTGGCTGCGCGAGAACCGTAAAGGGCTGCTGCATTGGCGCCCTTGAGGACGTTCATTGACTCGATATCGTCAGGGTTAATCATAGAAAGCGGGTCGCTACCCTCGGTATTGCTGCCCGATGTAAGTGTGGCTGCGTCGCCAATCTGACCACGGATGCTGTTTGTCATAGGCACACCGTCCACAACGATAAGCGGAGCGTTGTCACCCATGATTGACTTGTTACCGCGGAGAGTGATTTTTGATGCACCACCGGCACCACCGGCACTTGGAGTAATGGTAATACCTGAAACCTTACCCTCGAGAGAGTTGATGAGGTTGGCATCGGGAGCCTTGAAAAGGTCATCGGCCTTTACCATCTGTGTTGCATATGTAAGTGATTTCTCCTTGCGCATGATACCCATGGCGGTTACGACAAGTTCCTCGAGCTGGTTGTCTTCCTCAATCATGATGAAGTCCAGAGAACCTCCGTTCCAAATCTTGTCCTCGCAGGTAAAGCCCATGAGGGTAGCGCGGATTGTCGCGCCTTTCTTCACATTGTTCAGGATGTAAGAACCGTCAAAGTCCACGAATGCCGAGTTCTGTGTACCGACAACATAGACAACGGCTCCGATCATCTCCTCGCCCTTGTCCGATTTTACCGTACCTTTCACTGTTCCGTACTGCGGGTCTTGCTGTACAACAGTTGTACTTGCCCATGTCTCTGTGGGCAGGAAGGAAAGTGGAATTCCCATGATGGCTGCTACTATGAGCGACCTTCCAACCGATTTGAGTAGTTTCATATTGTTTTTCTTTTATTCGGGACTACTTGCTTTTTGCAAGCAAATACGTCCCTTTGGTTAAAGTTTAATAAGTTTTTCTGTTTAATCTGAAAATTATGCTTTTTTATGGAATATTATACGGGTTTTACCAAGTTCAAAAGTAGTTAAATATTTTTCTCTATAAAATTTTTTTGTGCTTTTTAATATATATTTTTCAAAAAATATTAAGCATCGGAAAATGACCGAAAAGAGGATTCTTGAATTATGCCTGCCATGGTTGACTTCTTGTTAAGCACAATCAGGGCGACCGATCGGTCGCCCTGATTGTGCAATGTATGTAGTGGATCATTTACTTTATCTCCCAAATGTCGTTGGTCTCGAGCAGTTCGCTGAAATTATGGTATTTCTTGGCGTTCTTGACCTCTTCGACCTGGGCATGTACAGCGTCGTTGTAGGTCACTGCCTCCACATCGCGAATGACGCCGAGGGCAATGGGGAAATCTGGACCCTCCATGAGCGCCAGTTTAAGGTGCAGGGTGGTGTCCTTGCAGTGTGCATCGTGAACGAGGATGTCGTTCTCGGTAACACCGTTCTCGCCGATCTTCACTACCTTCAGACCGAATCCCTCCTGCATGAGTCCGTATTCGCGGTTCTCGCCGAAAATCATGGGCTTGCCATGCTCAAGGTATATCGCGTTCTTTGCGCGTCCCTCTTTGGTGTAGACGCTCTCATGTGTACCGTTGTTGAAGATGACGCAGTTCTGCAGAACCTCTGTCACCGATGCGCCCTTGTGCTTTGCAGCAGCTTTCAGACACTCCACGGCGGCAGCCATGTCGGTGGCAACGCAGCGTGCGAAGAAGTTGCCGCGTGCGCCGAAACATAGCTCGGCCGGACGGAATGGGTCCTCGACGGTGCCATATGGTGATGACTTGCTCACGAATCCGCGCACCGATGTAGGCGAATACTGACCCTTGGTAAGGCCGTATATGCGGTTGTTGAGCAGAATCATGTTCAGGTCTATGTTGCGGCGGACTGCATGAATGAAGTGGTTACCGCCGATGGCGAGGCCGTCACCGTCACCCGATACCTGCCATATCGTAAGGTCGGGGTTTGCGACTTTCGCGCCCGTGGCAATGGCTGCAGAGCGGCCATGGATAGTGTGGAAACCGTATGTGTTCATGTAGTAGGGCAGTCGTGATGAACAGCCGATACCCGAAATTACTGCGATGTTGTGCGGGGCGACACCCAGTTCGCTCATCGCTTTGTGCAACGCACCCAAGAATGAGTGGTCGCCACATCCTGGACACCAGCGTGGCTGTCCGAACTTATAATCCTGTGCTTTATAGTCACTCATCTCTTATCCCTCCATGATTTTAGTGAATGCATTTACCAGTGCTTCAACAGTAAAGGGCTGGCCTTTTACCTCGTTGTACTGGTGTAACTCGATTCCCTGGAACTTGCTGCGCAGATAGCCTGCGAACTGGCCCATATTCTGCTCGGCAACGACAATCTTGCGATAGCTGCGTAGCACGCTCTCGGTGTTGCGTGGCAATGGGTTGATGAACTCGAAGTGCGCAAGCGCTACCTTCCTGCCCTCGCCCTGCATCTGCTGCATTGCCTCGCACAGATGACCATATGTGCCGCCGAAACCGACAATCAGCAAGTCGGCATCCTTGTCTCCCTCGACCTGAAGTTCGGGCAGACAGTCTGCTATCTTCTCTACCTTTCTTGCACGTGTCTCCACCATGCTGTGGTGGTTGGCGGGGTCGTTGCTGATGGCACCTGTCGCCGCGCTCTTCTCAAGTCCTCCGATGCGGTGTGTAAAGCCCGGTGTGCCGGGTACGGCCCAATAACGGACGTCTGTCTCGGGATTGCGTTTGTAGGGGCTCCAGCCCTCCTGCATCTCGGGAGTCACGTATGGCGGAACTATTGCGGGGTAGGCGTTGATGTCGGGGAGTTTCCATGCTGCCGAACCATTGGCAATGAATGCGTCGGTAAGCAGGATTACCGGTGTCATGTGCTCGACAGCTATCTTGCAGGCTGTGAATGCCGCATCGAAACAGTTTGTCGGCGATGTGGCTGCTATGACAGGAATGGGGCTCTCGCCGTTGCGGCCGTAGAGGGCCTGCAGCAGGTCGGTCTGCTCACTCTTTGTGGGGAGTCCTGTAGAGGGGCCTCCGCGCTGAACGTCAATGATGACCAGCGGAAGCTCGGTAATCACGGCGAGGTTGATAGCCTCGCTCTTGAGGCATATGCCGGGGCCTGATGTGGATGTACATGCAAGCGCACCTGCATAGGCTGCACCTACTGCCGATGCGCAGCCGGCAATCTCATCCTCGGCCTGCATTGTGACAACGCCCATTGACTTGTGCTTTGCAAGCTCATGCAGGATGTCTGTCGCAGGGGTAATGGGGTATGAGCCCAGGAACAGTCTCATGCCGGCCTTCTCGGCAGCGGCCATAAGACCGTATGCGGTAGCCTTGTTGCCGTTGATGTCCATGTAACGGCCCTTCTTCTTTGTGGCGTCGCTCTCTATGCTGTATGTGTGCGCGATTGATGTATGGGTGTTGTGTCCCATGTCATATCCTGCATGAAGTACCTTGATATTTGCCTCGGCAATCTCGGGCTTCTTTGCGAACTTCGTGCGCAGCATGTTCTCAGCTAACGTCAGGTCGCGGTCGTATATCCAGCATACCAATCCCAGTGCAAGCATGTTCTTGCAACGCAGTATGCTCTTGTTGTCCATGCCGCTGTCGGCAAGTGTAGCCTGGCAAAGCGATGTTATGGGGCATGGTACCACTTCGCATGTGATTCCCAACTCGGCAATGGGGTCATCGGTCTTGAACTCTGCCTTCTGCAGGTCCTTCTCAGTGAACGAGTCGCTGTCAATGATGATTGCGCCTGTAGGCTTGCAAAACTTGTGCTGTGTCTTCAGGGCTGCGGGGTTCATCGCAACCAAGATGTCGCACTTGTCGCCCGGGGTAAGAACCTTGTCGGCGCCTACATGTACCTGGAATCCCGAAACGCCTGTCAGCACTCCTTGCGGGGCGCGGATGTCTGCGGGGTAGTCGGGGAAGGTACAGATGTCATTTCCCACTGTCGCTGAGATTGTGGAGAAGATGTTGCCGGCCAACTGCATGCCGTCTCCCGAGTCTCCCGAGAAACGTACTACAATCTGGTCGAGTTTCTGTGTTTGTCCTTTTTCTGCCATTTTTATGGTCTTTATGGTTGGTTATATATTTTATGGTATATCTACACCATCAGTGCGCCAAATTTCGCAAACATTTATGATATTAAGAAATGTTTTTGAATAAAAATTCATCGATGTCACAACAAAAGGCGCAGATATGTCATATCCACGCCTTCTGTTGTTGCACTGCTTGTCATGCGGTCTCTTACATTTCGCCCATGCCGCCGTCCATGTCATCGTATCCGCTGCTCGGCATCTCCTGCTGCTTGCGCTTTGGCATCTGTGCCTTCATGTTGCCGAAACTGTAGGTCACAGTTATGCCGAACTGACGTCCGCCGCGTGAGTTCTTCGACTCGCGCCAGAAGCTGTCGTTCTCGGTTACATTGTGCCATCCTCGTGAGTCGAGAAGGTCGCGTGCGTTGACACTGACACTCCAGTTCTTGTTGAACATCTTGCGCAAGCCAAGGTCGAGCGAGTAGTTGGGCTCACGGAAGCCCTGTGCTACAATACGCTTCGCATTGTAACGTCCTGTCAACTGCATAGTGATACCCCATGGCAGGATGCAGCTTGCTGTCATGCGCGCGTTCCATGAGAAATTCTCATCGGCCTCGCCTGTTATGGTCTGGTTGTTGATGATGTACTTGAAGGCATCGAGCTTGTAGTAGAAGAGGTTCACGGTTGTCGTAAGGTCGAGGAACCTGAACAGCTTGTTCTTACCGACAATCTCAAGACCTGCCGACTGTGTGCTCGCCACATTCTCGCTTGTGGTGTAGATTACGCGTCCCTCGCTGTAGCTTATGCGCTCTATCACATCATCGGTGGTGCGGTAGTATCCCGAAATAGAGAGTGTGTGGTTCTTCCAGTTCTTCAGGTAGTTCAACTCGTATGCATTGGAGTACTCCGGTGTAAGGTCTGGGTTACCGAACGATATGTTCGTGGAGTCGCTGATGTTCTGGAAACTGTTGAGCTGTCCACCCCAAGGGCGACGCAGACGGCGGGTATAGTTTATCTGAATCTCCTGTCCCTCGCTGAGCTCGTAGCTGAGGAAGGCACTCGGGAACAGTTTGAAGAAATCCTTGCTTGTGAAGCCTGGCAACTGGCCGCTCTGCTCCTCGGCATATCCGAATGAGCGTGTTCTCACGTTCCAGTACTCTCCGCGCAAACCAACCTGGAAACCGAGTTTGCCAACCCTGCCCGAATATGTCGCGTAGAGTGCATGAGTGTCCTGCTTGTAGCGGAACTTGTTGTAGAGACCTTTATCGAGGCTTGCCTCGCTGTGTGTCTCATCGTTGTATGTCAATACGGGGCTGTTGTCATCGGAGAAATCGCCCTTGTATCCGGCCTCGACACGGTGGTTGTCATTAATCTTGTACTCATAGTCGAGCTTGATCTCGGTATTGGCACTTTTGCTCTCGCCGTCCTGGAACTGGTAGCTCTGGTGTGTCACAGGGTTGTCGCCGAGTATCTCAGTCATCTGGCGGTATGTTGCGTCGCGTTTCTGGCTCCATTCATGGTGCCCCACAGAGAAATCGATGAAGTGTGTGTCGCTCCAGCGGTGGGTATATCCCAGCTCTACATTATACATACGTGGGCTTCCATCCTGTGAGGTCTTTCGTGTGGTGCGGCGGTTGGGCTCGCCGTATGTGCCGTCAGGGTTCATCTGTCCGCTCTCGGCAATGATGTTGTTCTTGTGCTTGCCCTTGCCGTACATACCCATGAGGTTGACATATACCTCATCCTTCTCGGTCATGCGCCATGTGAAACCGGCACGTCCGAAAATGTTGTTGGGGCCATGCTCGCCGGTGCTTGTCTGTCTCTGGTAGCTGTCGCTGCCGAAATAGCGGGTATTGGTGTAACCCTCGTTGTCGAAACTCATGTTGCGGTAGTTGAGTCCGCCGTATGCGTCGAACTTGCCGCTGCTGAAGTTTACGTTGGCACCTGCATTGTAGCCGCCTTTGCTGTCGGCACCTGCCTGTGCGCTGCCGTAGTATCCGGCCTTGCGGTCACGCTTGAGGATGATGTTGATGATGCCGGCAGTGCCTTCGGGCGAGTGCTTTGCCGACGGGTTGGTGATTACCTCAATCTTCTCGATGGAGCCGGCTGGCATCTGCTGAAGGATGTCGCCCTGATTGTCGGCTGTTAGTCCGCTTGACTTGCCGTTAATCCATATTGTCACGCTCTCGCTTCCGCGCAGCGACACGACACCCTCATTGCTTACCTCTACCGACGGTATGTCCACAAGCACGTCGCTTGCCGAACCGCCTGTCGATGCAATGCTCTGGTCTACGGTAAAGACACGCTTGTCTATCTCGAAGCTCATCTGCGAGCGCTGCTCCGTAACGACAACCTCCTTGAGCATCTTCTTGTCGCTCTTCAGGACTATGCGTCCCAACGAGACTTTGCTCTTGTTTGCGCTGATGCTTACCTTGCGTGTGTCGCTCAGGTAACCTACAAAGGAGAGCTGAACAGTGTAGTTGCCCTCCTTGAGTCCTGTCACAGTAAAGTTACCGTCATCATCGGATGTGCATCCGGCTGTGGGCTGGGATGTCCCTGCCGGGGTCACGGCAACGGTGACAAACCCGAGTGGCTCATCGTTCTCTCCGTCGATGACCTTGCCGCTGATTGTTCCCGAGACTTGCGCCACGAGGGCAAGGGGAAACAGCAGCAACAGTGTAGATAGTGCTTTTCTCATATATTATATATCCTTTTATTCTTCTTTCGTTTTCGGTTTCTGTCTGTCGTAATCAGGGGAATGCTCCGATTTGCGGCCTGCAAAGGTAATAATTAAGGTACTAATGTCCAAAATTTTTATTTCAGATAGTTGGTTACCTCTCCTGTTATCTGCAACAATGAGATTTCGCACAACTTGGTGTCGTACTCTACCGACAGCAGTCGCTGTTCGGCATCCAGAAGACTCTTCTGTGCCTCTCTCATCTCTATGCCCGATATGTCGCCGAGCATGTATCGCTCTTTTGCTATCTCGTGGTTCTCACGTGCTGTTATAACATTCTGTTTCTCAAGGTTGAGCAGCTGTATGTTGTTTCTGTATGCCTGCCACAGGTTGCCCAGTTCGGCCTTCAGGGCAAGTTCAATACGGTTGCGTTCCAGCCGGGCGTTCTCTATCTCAATCTTTGCATTGCGTCTCTCGCGCTTCCTGTTGCCGTCCCACAGGTTGAAACCTACAGTGACGCCGGCGCTGCCGCCCCAGTTGCTGCGGCTGGTGTAGCTGTTTGTGTCATATTTGTTGAACGTATAGTCATATCCTGCATTCAGTCTGACATACGGATAGTTTCGCGAGATGACTTTCTTGTAGTCAAGTTCGGCAAGGGTGTTGCTCCTGTTTGCAAGCAACAGGGCCGCATTGTTGGCGAGCATCTTTTCCCAAAGCTGGCCGAACTGCAGTGTGGTGTCCGATACAATGGTGCTTTCGTTGGTCTCGATAGGGGTGTATACCGCATCAATAGCCATCATTTCGTTCAGTGCGATGCGTGAGGTCAGCACCACCTCCTGCTGCTTGATGTACTGCGCGCTGTCGGCATTGAAGTCTACTTTCGCCTGCTGGTAGTCAAGGCGGGAGAAGTTACCTATATTATAACGCTCCTCCACAATGCGGAGTCGCTCTTTTGAGAGTTTGACGGCATAGTAGTAGTTTGCCAGACGCAGTTTCTGATGTATGAAATTGTAATATTCGGCGGTAAGCCCTGCGATGAAGTCCTCGAGTGTGATGCGCGTGTTAAGTTCGCCCATACGTTCAAGCTCCTTCAACTGCTTGTAGTTGGTGCTTATCTTGAATCCGTCGAATATTGTCCAGCTGACACCGATGCCTGCGTTCAGTGACTGGTCGAACGAGTTGCGTACTTCTGTGGCCTCGCCTGTGGTGCGCAGTTTGCTGTCACTGTTGGCAAGGTCGGCATTGTATCCTGCGTTCAGGTCAATGCTCGGCAGGTATCCTGCGTTGGCGAGCGTGGCATTGTTGTGCGCAACCTCTTCCTGGTTGCGGCTTATGCGCAATGAGTAATTGTTCTCGAGGCCTTTTTCAAGGCAGTTATGCAGTGTTAGTGTCTGTGCATCTGCCCATGCCGATGCTGTAACCAGCAGAGCTAATGTAATAAGAACTCTTTTCATTATTCCTCTGTCTTTTCGCGTTCGGTAGAAATATAACTGTATATTGCAGGTACAATGTACATTGTAAGGAATGTAGATACGAGCATTCCTCCAATTACCGCGGTACCCATCGCTATTCGCTGGTTGGCGCCTTCTCCAGTAGCAATTGCAAGCGGGAGTAGACCGAGGATGGTCGATACGCTTGTCATGAGGATAGGGCGCAAACGCTGCAAAGAGGCGCTCTTGATAGCCTCCATCTTGCTCTCTCCGCTCTCCTGTTTCTGGTTCGCGAACTCAACGATGAGGATACCGTTTTTCGCGACAAGTCCTATGAGCATGATTATACCGATTTGGCTGAATATGTTCATGGTTATGTCGCTGTAGTACATGAATATGAGCGCTCCGGCAATGGCCAACGGCACTGTGAGCATGATGATGAGCGGATCCTTGAAACTCTCGAACTGTGCTGCAAGTATAAGGTATATGAGCACCAGTGCAAGGATAAAGGCGAACATCAGGCTCGATGAACTCTCGCGGAACTCCTTGGAGTCGCCCGCGAGGGCTGTGCGGAATGTGTCGTCAAGAACCTCCTCGGCAATCTTGTCCATCTCATCGAGTCCGTCACCTATGGTCTTGCCCTCGGCAAGGCCTGCCGATATGGTAGCCGAAAGGAAACGGTTGTAGTGGTACAGCTTTGGAGGAGCAACGCTCTCGATGAACTCCACAAGGTTGTCGAGCTGCACCATCTCGCCCTGGTCGTTGCGTATGTATATCGACTTCACTCCTGTGGGGGTGTTGCGTTGCTGACGGTTTACCTGACCGATAATCTCGTACTGCTTGCCGTTCATGTAGAAGTAACCCATGCGCTGTCCGCTGAGTCCGTACTGCAATGTCTCGGCAACGCTGCGTACGCTGGTACCCATGCTTCCTGCCTTGTCACGATTGATGTTTACCCTTACCTCGGGGCTGCTGAACTTGAGGTCCACGTCGGCCATTTTGAATGTAGGGTTGTCGTGGACACGGACAAGGAACTCGGGCAGTACCTTCTGCAGCTTCTCGATACTTGTGGCCTGGATAACATACTGTACGGGCATGCTTCCTCTTCGGCCTCCGAACGATGATTGCTGCTGCACGAATGAGCGTGCTTTTGTCTTCTTGCTGACGGCTGCAGTCAGTTTCTCGGCTACCTGCATCTGTGTGTAGTCACGCTCATCGATGTCCTTCAGGGATATCCTTATATTTCCGCTGTTGCTCGATACGCGCGCTGTAACCGATTTGGCATCAGGGACAATCGAGTCGACAAGCATAGCTATATCTTCGGTGTAGTCACGCATGTACTCATAGCTTACGCCCTCGGCACCGCGTGTATTTACCGTAATCTGTGAACGGTCTTCCATAGGTGCCATCTCGGCAGGAATCTCGTTCCAAAGGTAACCGATGGCAACGAGTGTCGCGATAGAGACGGGTATCGCAATCCAACGTGCTTTAAGAAAGGCGTTGAGCGACTTTTCGTATATGTTGTTCAGACCCTCGAAGAATGGCTCGGTCTTGCGGTAGAACCATGGCTGCACCTTGCGTCTTTTTAGAATCTTGGTGGCTAACATCGGTGTGAACGTGAGTGCCGCGAACGATGAAATTATTACCGAGCCGGCAACAACGAAACTGAACTCGCGGAACAGGCGTCCGCTGGTTCCCTCCATGAACACAATCGGCAGGAACACAGCCACAAGCGTCACTGTAGTGGAGATGACAGCGAAGAAAATCTCCTTGGAACCTTCAATGCCGGCCTTGAACGGATTCATTCCCTGCTCTATGCGTATGTATATGTTCTCGGTCATTACAATGGCGTCATCCACCACAAGTCCCACCGAAAGTACCACGGCAAGCATGGTAAGCACGTTGATTGAGAATCCTGCGACGTACATCACGAAGAACGCACCGATGAGCGACACCGGAATGACGATGCAAGGGATGAGTGTCACGCGCCAGTCGCGCAGGAAAAGGAAAATGATGATGATAACCAACACGAATGCCTCGTATACGGTATTCTTTACCTCATCGATTGATGCGCGGATGAACTTGGTGTTGTCGAATCCATAGGTGTACTCTACGTCATCGGGCAGGTCTTTCTTTATCTGCTCCATACGTGAATATACGGCATCGGCAATCTCAATATGGTTGGCACCTGGCTGCGGAACCACCACTACACCCACCATGGGAACGCCGTTCATCTTCATGTAGCTCTTGAGGTCGGCAGGACCGATCTCGGCTATGCCGATGTCCCTGACGCGCACGATGTTGCCGTCCTTCTCCTTTACTATTATGTTGTTGAACTCCTGCGCGGTGTGCATCTGCCCCATGGTGCGGAGCGTAAGCTCCATGCTGTTGCCCTCGATACTTCCTGACGGAAGCTCCACATTCTCGCTTGTTATGGTATTCTTGATGTCAACGGGTGTGATGCCATATGCAGCCATCTTCACAGGGTCGAGCCATATACGCATGGAGTAGCGCTTCTCTCCCCATATCTGCACGCTGCTCACGTCGGGGATTGTCTGCAACTGCTCCTTGACGGTGAGGTCGGCAATCTCGCTCAACTCGAGCAACGAGCGGCTGTCGCTCTGTATCGCTACCATAAGAATGGGCATGGCATCGGCATCGGCCTTTGATACCGTTGGCGGGTCGCAGTCGCGTGGAAGGAACCTCTGTGCACGCGACACCTTGTCACGAACGTCATTCGCCGCGGTCTCAAGGTCTACCGACAGGTCGAACTCTATTGTTATGCGGCACTGGCCTTGCTGGCTGGTACTCGTGAGCGAGCGTATGCCCGGGATACCGTTGATGTTCTGCTCGAGAGGCTCTGTTATCTGGCTCTCTATTACTTCGGCGTTGGCTCCCGCGTAGCTGCAGGTCACAGATATTATAGGGTTGTCCACCGAGGGATATTCGCGCACTCCCAGAGTGTTGTAGCCAATCATACCGAACAGCAGGATGATGATTGTGAGTACTGTGGCAAGTACCGGCCTGCGTATGCTTAATTCCGAAATATTCATGGTTCACTCCTTTACGCGTTACTTGTATGATATTATCTTCACTGCCGAGCCCTTGCGCAACTGCAGTGTACCTGATGTCAGTATGGTGTCGCCGAACTCAAGACCGCTGACAATCTGTATCTCGGAGTCGGTGCGTATACCGGTCACAACATCGACTGGTTCCGCCTTGCCGTTCCGGCAAACAAATACCTTGTTCTTGCCCATTTCGGGAACAATGGCCTCCGAAGGAATGGCAATCGCATCGGCAACCTCCTTCTGCTTCAGACGTATTCCTGCATACTGGCCCGAGAGCAACTCGCCGTTGGCGTTGGGGTAGAGCGCGCGTACAAGCAACGTGTGTGTCTCGGCATCGAGGCTTGCCTCGGTCGCATATACCTGAGCCTTGAACGCCTCCAGCTTGCCTTCTACGGTAAATTCAAGGTTGGTCCCTCTCTTTACCTCGCTTGCGTAGCGTTCGGGAACCGAGAACTCTATCTTTATGGGGGTTACCGATGTCAGCTTGGCTACAACGGTGCTCGGCGATGCGTATGAACCGACACTTACCTGACGCAATCCGATGACGCCGTCAAATGGAGCACGCAACTCTGTCTGCTCAATTTGTGCCTTGGTCTTCTCTATGTCGGCATTTAGTGTGGCAAGCTCGGTCTTTACAATCTCGAGCGCCTCCTTGCTCACGGCATCGCGCTGCAACAGTGTGCTCTGGCGGTAAACGCGCTCCTCGGCAAGCGGAACCTGTGCCTCAAGACGTGCCAGCTGTGCCTGCAACTGTGCATCGTTGACCTTGGCCAACAGTGTGCCTTTCTTCACGCTGCTTCCCTCCTGGAAATAGATGTCGGTAATCTTGCCCGAGGTTTCGAAAGAGAGCTGTACCTCCTCATCGGGGACAAGGCGTCCTATGACGGGTATCTCATCCGTGAGCAGACGCGGTGAAATAATTCTTGCACTCACTTCAAGCACCTTCTTGCCTCCTTTCGGCTGTGTGTCGGCAAGGGCAAGTTCCTCATTTTCCTTGGGCATCAGTTGAAAATACCCGAACACTGCTGTTCCTAAGATAATCAGGGCTACAAGTCCCCATTTGAGATATTTCTTCATCTGTTGTATGTTTTTTTGTTATTTATCGTGCCTGTCGGTCATTAGCATTTGAATTTGCAAAAATACTCAAATTATTAGAGTCTTTAAAATCCGAAAGGTTTAAATTAAATTTAATTTTTATTGATAATTATATTGTAATCAGTCATGCGGACAATTAAACTGCAATATGGTTGGTTTTTCATCATTTTTTTACTACCTTTGCGGTCGATTTCGGCTCAACGACAATACTAACAAAAAATATAAGATATTATGATTAATGCTCAAGACATTAAAATCGGTACAGCTATCCGCATGGATGGCAAGTTGTATTTCTGCATCGACTTCCTGCATGTAAAGCCGGGTAAGGGCAATACCTTCATGCGTACAAAGCTGAAGGACGTTGTTGACGGCTACGTGTTGGAGCGCCGTTTCAACATCGGTGAGAAGCTTGAGGATGTCCGCGTGGAGCGCCGTCCTTACCAGTATCTCTATCAGGAGGGTACCGACTATGTATTCATGAACCAGGAGACATATGAGCAGGTAAACATCTCTGCAGAGCAGATAAACGGTGTTGCCTACATGAAGGAGGGTATGACACTCGAGGTTGTTACCGACGCTTCAACCGAGACAATCCTTTTTGCTGATATGCCGGTAAAGGTTGTTCTTGCAATCACTTATACCGAGCCGGGTCTCAAGGGCGATACAGCTACAAACGCTACAAAGCCAGCTACACTGGAGACCGGTGCCGAGATTCGTGTGCCTCTTTTCATCAACGAGGGCGAGCTCGTTGAGGTTGACACACGCGACGGTTCTTACGTAGGTCGCGTCAAGGCTTAACTTTTAAAAGACAAAGATTTGTTATACTCTATAATTGTCCCTGTCTATAACAGACCCGATGAGGTAAAGGAACTTCTTGAAAGTCTGTCGGCTCAGACGGTAAAGCCATTTGAGCTGGTAATTATAGAGGACGGCTCAAAAGAACGGTGTGACCATTTGCTTGGTCACTATCGTTCTTTTTTTGCTATCCACTACTATTACAAGGAAAATTCAGGCCGAAGCGATACACGCAACTACGGCATGGCACGTGCAAATGGAGATTATCTGCTCTTCTTTGACTCAGATGTCATTCTGCCGCCGTTATACTTCGAGAAACTCGAGGAGGCTATGGCTGCGGACTACTGCGACTGCTTCGGCGGTCCCGATGCTGCCGATGATTCGTTCTCGGACATGCAGAAGGCGGTAAGTCATGCGATGACCTCTTTCTGGACCACCGGCGGTATACGTGGCGGCAAGGCGGTAATGGAGAAGTTCTGTCCGCGCACCTTCAACATGGGACTTTCGAAGAGAGTGTATGAGAAGGTCGGCGATTTCAAGGATATGATGGGCGAGGATATCGACCTCAGCATCCGTATACGCAACGCAGGTTTCAAGATACGCCTTATACGCGACGTGTTCGTGTATCACAAGCGCCGTGTCGACTTGCGACGCTTCTACAAGCAGGTAAACAACTTCGGCCAGGCACGCATATGGCTGCAACTGATACATCCAGGGTCGCTGAAGGCTGTACATGCCGCACCGGCACTGATGCTTGTAATGGGGCTGCTGCTGCTTGTAGCATCACTCTTCTGTCCTTGGCTGCTGCTGTTGCCGTTGCTCTATGTATTATTGATTTTCGGTGATTCGCTGCTCAAGAACAGGAGCCTCAAGGTGGCGCTGCTCTCGGTAGCTGCCGCAGCAGTGCAGATAACAGGCTACGGAATGGGATTTCTCAAGGCCTTGTGGTTCAAGATGATACTCAAGCAGCCGCTTGAGACAAAGGAGAGTCTTACAAAACTGTACAATAGAGGATAATGTCCGAAATAAAGCCCAGCATAAAGGAAATGCCTGTCGATGAGCGTCCGCGCGAGAAGGCGATGGCGTATGGCGTGTCGACATTGAGTACGGCAGAATTGCTGGCCTTGCTCATCGGTACAGGCAATGATGAGGAGACAGCAGTGAGCCTTATGAAGAAGGTTCTTGCATCGTGCGGCGACAGCATCGCGGAGTTGGCGCGTCTTACCCTTGATGACCTTTACCAGTTCAAGGGCATAGGTCCGGCAAAAGCAATTGCAATACAGGCGGTGTGCGAACTGTGGAAACGCCGTTCCAGGGATGACCGTTCATCCAAGACACGTATCCTCTCCTCAAAGGCACTCTTTGAATATTTCTATCCTTTGGTGTGTGATTCCCCTGTCGAGTGCTGCTACGTGCTGCTGCTCAATAACATGAACAGGGTAATAGATCATGTGCAGATAGGGCAGGGCGGTCTTACTGCCACTGTTGTCGACGTGCGTCTGGTCATGCGCGA
The DNA here is from genome assembly GCA_017536695.1 of Bacteroidaceae bacterium. Classification (GTDB taxonomy): domain Bacteria; phylum Bacteroidota; class Bacteroidia; order Bacteroidales; family Bacteroidaceae; genus HGM04593. The sequence continues at coordinate 25,670 of JAFXGX010000069.1, forward strand.
AGCTCTGCTCAAACGTGCTACAGCCGTCGCGCTCTGTCACAACCACCCGTCGGGCAGTACCAAGCCCAGCCGCGAGGATGACAGGCTCACGGTGAACCTTGCCGAGGCCTGCAAGGTTATGAATGTACGTATGCTCGACCATATAATAATTGCTGATACAAAATATTACAGCTATAATGATGAGGGCCGCCTATGATGCGGTAACATATATGAACAAGATTGAACTTGAAGAGAAGATAGTAGAGATGATAAAGACGGTCTATGACCCCGAGATACCCGTCAACGTGTATGACCTCGGTCTCATATACCGTATCGAGCTCAAGGAGGACAACTCGGTAGATATTGACATGACATTGACCGCTCCCAACTGTCCTGCAGCCGACTTCATGATGGAGGATGTGAGGATGAGGGTAGCCTCCATTGAGGGTATCACGGCAGTTAACCTTAATCTTGTCTTTGAGCCCGAGTGGAGCCAGGACCTCATGACCGAGGAGGCAAAGCTCGAATTGGGCCTTCTATAGTATGCTTACCGCAATACTTGCCGGAACAATAATATACAGAAAGCAAAAGGACGCAATGTTTAATGAGAGACGTTCTATGTTTAAACTCATCAAAAACATTAAACAACAAAACATTAAACATTAAACAACAAAGACAGTTGCTATGAAGAAAATCTATTTCCTTTCCGATGCACATCTTGGCTCCTGGGCCATTGAGCACAGCCGTACCCATGAGCGCCGTCTTGTATCCTTCCTCGACAAAATCAAGGATGAGGCTGCTGCCGTGTATATGCTCGGGGACATGTTCGACTTCTGGTATGAGTACCGCTATGCCGTTCCCAAGGGCTATACCCGTTTCCTCGGCAAGGTAGCCGAGCTTACCGACAGGGGAGTAGAGGTACACTTCTTCACAGGCAACCACGACATGTGGTGTCTCGACTATTTCGAGAAAGAGTGCGGTATGATTATCCACCGCGAGCCCTGCCTTGTCGAACTCCATAGTAAGGAGTTCTATCTTGCCCATGGCGATGAGTTCTCTACCGAGAGGGGTTTCCGCATTCTGCGTTCGATATTCCACAACCGTTTCCTGCAGTGGATGTTCTCTATGGTTCATCCGCGCTGGAGCCTATGGATGGGGCATAGCTGGGCGCGCCACAGCATGCTGCAGCATAAGGTAAAGGGAGACACTCCTTTCAAAGGTGCCGAGAACGAGGATTGTGTAAAGTTCGCGAAGAACTATCTCAAGGCGCACCCGTCGGTCGACTGCTTCATCTTCGGGCACAGGCATATCGATGAGGACTTCCCACTGGGTGACTCCTCGCGATGCATCTTCCTTGGCGACTGGATAGGTACATTCGCCTATGTTGTCTTCGACGGCAAGACAATCTCTCATGAGAGGTACGTCGAGGGCGACGTTGCGCAGATAATGTCACAAAGCGAATAAAGAGTCAGACTCTGTGGTGTAAGGCATGCGTTGTACCACTACCACTCCTCAAGAATTTTCTTAGCCTCTTCGTTGTCGGCAGCTGTGGCCTCGCGGTAGAGCTCTTTGGCAAGGCTCTTGTCACGGCTTACTCCCTTGCCCTTACGGTAGCAGTCGGCCATGAACTTTGTGCCGCACCCACAGGATAGCAAGAAATTGCAATAGTTTCATCAGTTCAATCAGATGAATTTAACCGTTGCTTGAAATCCTAAAAGCAGGCAATAATATTCTGCATCTATTTCAGATACACTTGGTTTATCCTATCCTTATTCTCGGCAATAAATCCATTGATTTCAACACGATATGTTTCCAGGAAATTCTTTTCGACAAACATCTCTCCATCCCAGTCGATTCCCAGTTCTGAGTAAATCTCCCTTATTGCGTTCTCGTTCTCAACAAACAACGCAGGATTAACATGTTCTCTATGTAGCGAAAACACCTCTTCCCAGAAGTCCGAGCGTCTTGTCCGCTTCATATCTGGATTCTGAGACATCGCGGTATAATACTTCTTGTCATACTCATCCAAATCAACATCCTTGAACTTATCGCAGAATGAGATTATGATATCTTCATTGTATGTGTTAACGCATGTAGTGTCATAAGGAAGAAAGGCTCCAAAATAGAAGTTCTTAATTAGCGACAATGATATGCTGATGACATTATGCTCGGTTATGCTTTTAGGACAGTACTGCGCCAACTGCTTTAGGGTCAATATGCGTTCTTCAATTACAGTTATTTTCTTAAGTCCATACTTGGTAACATGCTCCTCATCAATTAAAAGCTTGTTTTTGACTGCGAGGGTATCATTGTTTACATTTGAACTTGAATTAGCGGAAAATCCGTTCTGAACAGCAAAGCATATTAATGATCCGGTAACAAACAAAAAATTAAATACGGATGATTTCATTGTTCTTAGGTTTTTGCTCCAAATAATTAGAACTGGTTAAATACTGTTTTACCGATATTACAATCTACTGTTTGAACTCTCAAAACTGTTTGAATGTCAATCTGTTTATAAAAAGTTTCCAGGTTTATAAACTAATTACTAAATTATAATTACTAGAAATTGCATACATGTCTAACATGCCATTGTAATAATCCCCTTTAATATATGCATGGTCTGTAATTTCATGAGCTACAGATCCAAAGAATCTAAGATGTTCAAGAAAAACATCAATTACAAATTCAAATGAAATATCATTACTGCCATAATTTATGAGGGTATGTCTGAAATCACCTATGCTGCATGAGGATTTTTTCGATTCTGCATTTCCGTCAAGTGTAACTAATGTCGGTTCAATATTTATAGAACCATTGTACTTTCTAATATCGACATCATATCTATATGAATATAGGTCTTTCTGATAAGCAATAACAATAGTGCTATCCTCCGTATATTCTGCAGGAACCTTATAATCAACGTTGATATTTACTGAGAAATTTTTATTATCGTTAGATTCCATATTTGCATTCAGTGTTGCAATTCCAAACTCATCAATGGTACAATCATCTACAGGACGTACCCCATTTGACTCTGAACTTTTTACGATATAGTTACCTCTATCATCTATATTCGAAACAATACTTTGCTCTATTCTTTCAAATTTTGTTTCATCATATATTGAATAGTCTGTGGCATATAGCAATTTTACATACACACCGTACTTCTCTCCAATTTCATCAAGTCTTGCCTGAACCTCTTCTTTTGTCATACCGACGCCAACAGACCTTGTTTTTGCGTTCTTCTGCATCTCTGCGACCGGAACACACTCCTCAAAGTCATCGTTTGTACAGGACACAATACCGGCAATGAATGCCACAACACACGCAAGTGTAAAGATAAATTTCTTTTTCATTGTTTTTAGAAAAGTTTAATTTGTTAATAAAATGTCTATATAATTGTGATATCACGTTCTTTAATCTTCTGCAACTCGTATCTCACGTTGTTTAGTATTATGTCTATCTTGCGTGAGTGTACCTTTATCTTTTTTGTAAGGATTTCATTGCCTATGTTTATCATCCTTGACGTATCGCCCTGTGCCTTGTATATCTTGAACTGCTTGTAGAGTGGTACAAAGCGGTTGGGACACATGTCATGTGCAATTGAAAAATGTTCAAGCGCTTTTTCATTGTTGCCCGTAAAGAGGTAGCTGTTTGCAAGGATGAACTCAAGGTCATAGCTCGCAAGGTTGTCACTACATCTTTTACAGACCTCAATGCACTTGTCGTAGTCCTTGTTGTTGTATTCGACTGTTGCAAGGGAGAAGAGCATTCTACCTTTGTCAATATGCATCTCTTCCCATCTGTCAAATAGTTGCATCGCAACCTCAACATTGCCTTTTCTGTATTCGACAATGGCATTGTTCCACTCCCTTTCATCATTGAAGGCACGCAACTCGATGCCGCCATAAATCAGTAACATAGGCACTGCGACGTAACGGAGAGACTTCTTGCTGCGTAGCTGTCCTGCGCCTGGCAATGCTGGAAGGTAGGCCAGCAGCATTACGGGTACAAACGAGACTGAGAATGGATAAGAGAAACTGCACCACAGAAGCAGTAACGCAATAAAATGCAGGAAACATCTGCCTTCCCTGCTATGTTCCTTGTACAACATAGTGATGAGCGCCACCACTGCTGCAATCACAAACAACAGTGTATGGATTCCATGATTGACCGTAATGTACAGGAACTCATTCAGGGGATGCTTTATGTCATTGGCAAGCATTGCTGATGTGACGTCTTCGTTGCTCCTGAAGTATTCGGCCTGACGGAGCATGTAGTTGGCCTCGAAGCCTTTCTCTCCCCAGCCTGCGGGCTTCTCTGCTATCATTGCCGCTGTATTCCGGAGTATGAAGGCTCTGCCGTACGAAGAGTCTCTCTTTACGAAGAACAGCTGTGTGGAGAGAACAAGCACTGCTGCGATACCTGCTGTAAAGGCGTATCTTTTCCTGAGCCTGAGTTGTCCCGAAAGGATGTATACTGCCGACAATGACATCGCTATGATGCCTGTGCGTGAACCGCTTTCTGCAACAGCAATAAAACATATGATGAAGGCGATATACTGCAGTGCTTTCATTCCCCGTCTGCCGGTTCCGGCGAGGTAGAGTATTGATGGTACGGAGAGGGTTATGCCCATTGCATATACCGACGTGTTTGCATTGTCGGCAAGGAACACGGCGGCGATACCCGCAAGTGAGAGTACGGACATACCGGTCGCGAAGACGCGCCGGCGGGAGTGCATGTATCTCGCGGGCAGGGTGAGATGCAGCATAAGGAGTGTCACAAGTGTAAGGGCGGGGATGTGTGATTCCCACCATACAATGTCGTTACTTCCGGGTTGTGTCCTGAAGAAAAGCGACATTACAAGTGCTATTGCAAACAGTGCGGTACGTATCATTTTGCGGGTGTTACCTTTTTATGTTGTTCAGTTCATTCCGTACGGCATTAATAATCATATCAACATCACGGGAAGGTACCTTTATCTTTTTTGTAAGGATTTCATTGCCTATGTTTATCATACTTGCCGTATCGCCCTGTGCCTTGTATATCTTGAACTGCTTGTAGAGAGGTACAAAGCGGTTGGGACACATATTGTGCGCTGTCTCGTATTTTATCAGCGCCTCATTATAGTTGCTCAAGTTGAAATGATTGTCGGCAAGCAACATCTGCACATCATAGTCATTCCATCCCAATTTACACTCTTCTGCTAATATCAGGCTTTCTTCATGGCGACCGACATAATTCAGTTCTGCTGCATAGTTATATAGGAACAAAGGATTATGCAGCATCTGAGGTTTCATTTTATCATAATGAGGTAACATACGTTGCGTTTGTCCGGCAAGTGAGCGCCTTGCCATTTCAGCCCATTTAAGTTCAAGATACATCATACGTAGCAGCATTGTAAACAGAAGTACCCAAAACACAGGTCGCAATATTCGCAAAGACCTTAATGCGCCCCGGCCATTAATGCCTGTTGTTTCTTCAAAGAATATCGGAATAATAGCAACTGCCGCGATGTACCATATAGCTGCATAATGGAACGGATAAGAAAATTGACACATCACAATAATAGAAGATATCACTCCTAATCTTATTGTTTTAACATTTTCTTCAGATTTAAGTATGCGTCTGATGATAACTGTAAGTAGAAAGATAGAAACCGCTAGGCCTACCATTCCATAGTTTATTGTCAGTTTAATATATTCATTGAACGGATGTTTTATGTTATCAGCCAACAATCCAAAAGAAGAATCTGGATGCAAACAGAAGTACGCAGCCTGTGCATCCATATAGTACTTTTCAAATCCACCCACCCCATACCCAAACAATGGGCGTTCTTTTATCAAATCCCAACAGATACTCCACACAAATAATCTCCCATTCGCAGAGGAGGCTTTTATATGATATAACAGAACCAAGACAATGACAACTATTATAATTGATGGCAACCACAACCAACCATTTCTTTTAAATCCCGATAGAACCTCTGTCTTTAAAGCTATCACTACCGCTATTGTTACGCATATAGCTAAAGTTCCAGCTCTTGAACCGGACAGAACTACCATAACAATACACACAACAGAGGTTATAGCCGAGAACCACCTGATTCTGTGTTTGCTTTCTTTTTCAAAACTAAGCGATATTGCAAACGGGAACAAAGCTGCTTGTACAGCTGCAAATCCTGCAGGATTCTCGTACGTACCGGTTATCGGGAATGCCAAATGCCCGGAAGGGACTAAACTAACGTATTGCGAAAAAGCATAAACCGAATGCATTAAACAAACAATCGTAAATCCAATGTTTGTCACACGAGAGCTACTGGCTACAGATAGTTTTGAAAGGCCTTTCCGTAAAAAGGAACATATCAATAATAGCAAAACAACAGAAATTACAACAAAATAGGCCTTTGCATCATTCTCTACGTTGATAAAGCGTTCGGAGGAGACAAACACTCCTCCGAACAGAATTAACGACAATAAAATTGCTGTTGCTATCATCAACATTTAATACTAAAACCTTAAAGAACCACATATATCCGACAGATAGTCATCGATTTTATCAAGCCCCTTTTCTGTAACGAAAAGATGCATCTTTATAGGTCTGTATTTATCTTTATAGATTATCAGAGTATAGAAATGGGGGTACTCCTCGTGTACTGAACAATAAGTTCCACCTTGGAGTACACAGATTTTTTCTCTGCAAGGGAAATGACAAAGCAGCAACGCATCGGCCCTACATTGTGTCGTAAATGAGTCGTTCTCGTATACCTTTATGTTCTCATCAAAAAGTCTATTGACATCTTCTTCTGTGATGTCAGCTTGCCAATAGTTTATATCATTCTTGTTGCATAATACTTCAACCGCAACAAATTCCTTGACATCTGAAATGTCATTATCCAACCAGCCATCGGCAAACTGACTCAAAACCTGGATATAGGCGATACAATCACCGTCTGAAGAGACCATGGCAATTGGGGTCGCCATCGCTCCTATATAGTCTTTCCTGTGCAGCAGAATATGGTAGTGTCCGGGATAAATGCTCGTAAAAGAATTGAAAGGCAACTTCACCTTTCTCAAATCATAAATCTTCTTATACAGATTCCTAAGCCCCCTGCTTACATTAGCGGGTTTGGTTTTATTACGGGTTTCACACAGTCTTAGCTGTTTATCCAGGTACTTGTCGCCGTCATTTTGAGCCGACAAACCAAACCATGATGCAGAAACAGCCATCAATAATACAAATATTCCGAACCTTCTCATGATGTTACTTGACGCAATTTATAAATTATGATATTTTCACCTACCGGTACTGTCCATTCCGGATATACTATTCAAACCTCACATATTCGGCCATCTTGGCAACGCATTCATCAATAGTGGTATTATTGCCATTGATGAAGAACAGCATTTTCAAGGGTTCATAGGATGAATGCTTATAGAACTCCACACCGTAGCATTCAGTGGCGTTGGCTTTAAGCATAGCCTCTGCATTGGAGCAATAATATTCAGGAACATCACGATTCGTACAGATTTTCACCATATCTGGAATCCGCACAATAAAAACACGGTCGCAGCCGATCTTGCGTGTCAGTTCATCATTCTCTATAAGACGTTCATATTTCGCCCTTAACCGGGCAACCTGTTTCTGCAATGCAGCAATTTCCTCGTCTGAACGCTTCATTGAATCATCCCCCATGTCAATACCACGGGTAGCGTATATGTACCACGGAGCCCAAGGATAGCTACAGTTGCTCAACATCCAAGCAGTAGAAGCCGGGAAGTCGTATGCTCTATTGTCAGAGTATGCCTCAGGACGTGGTTTTTCTGCGCTATTAATATCCATCATCACCAAAGAGCAATCTTCAGATAAGTTGACAATGGGGCCGGCCATAAATATCGGACAACCGGCCACTTCTTCCACCCTTTCACCAAAGCTAAACACAAATAAAGAACCTTCGGACTGAAAACTTACAGCATTCTCAGGAACAGAAAATGTCAGGTTACGTTTCTCTTTCATCAGCTGGCAATACTCCTTGTACATGTCGTTATCAGCCATCGCAGTGAATGCAGGCATCAACAAGATAACCAAGTTTAATGTTCTTCTCATAAATAGCCTATCATTTGTAAATATTGGACAAATCAAATATAAAAGGATTTATTCAAACACATAAATACTAAATAATTCCAATTCGTTTACAACTATGTCACCTTGAGATGAAGATGAATAATCGTGACAAAAAATTACACTGTTGAAACCATTCTTTTTCGCAAAAAATGCATTTGCAGTATGAGCTTGTTTTATATTTGTCGTAATAACATAGTTCGGTAGTTGATGCTTACCACTTGTGCAGAAACTCATATCATAATATCTTCTAACAGCTGTATATCTTCTTATTAAACCTTCTACTTTTTCTTTATCAATACCTAGGGTTCTCCAACCGGGAAACAACGTGTCACAAACTTCTTTTATTTCTGTTTCAGAAGGTGCACATACCCCCATATGACAGATTGCAGCCGGCACACAATCCTGTTCATTACCAGAAGAAGACTCCATCGCACTGCTTTTCATTCGCGAGACCATTGCACCATTTAAATTGTTTGAGGAATTAAAAAAGGAATTTGTACGTTCATACATTTCTATAACACAATTATACAAGGAGTCCGAAATGTTTATGTACTTGCCATTAGGTTCTTCAAAAACATACATATTTTTTGTTTTAGAGAAGTTTACACCAATTCTATACGAAGCTATACTGAATGCATTGAAATCCTCATCACTCCAGTCTTTGGTATCAAACGATGAAATTGTCAAGTACTCTGAACAGTCTATGAAAGAAGCACGCGTTGTACGCTCCGCGTTATATGTTTCATTAACATCATCCAATCCAAAATAATCAGTATCGCTGCTACAGCTTGTTGCTGTCATTATTACAAAAGCAACCGCGGCCACCCAGATTGTCTTAAAAAGTCCTTTCATCTTCATTTACTTCTAATGTTTTAAGTTAATAATAATTTATTTGTTATATACCTCTTATTTGCTAGTTATGATATTGTCATATATAAATTCCTGTTTACCTTCAATGATGACAAAGGGCATCTCTTCCTTGCCTTCGGTAAGGTTGTCGAGCCAGTACAGTTTGTTCCGGGGTACGTTCTTGAACTCTACAAACTCATACCTGGCTGTCTTTATGCCGCATGGCACCCAACCGTTGTCCCAATAGTATAGCCGGTATGTGTTGCCAGCCTTTATTCCGTTGTCTGCGTTCAGGGGGGCAAAGCGGACGGCTGTGACAACCTGAGGTTCATCGAGTGTAAGGGTTATATTGGGATATGCGCCGGGGGCGGTCTGCATATTGCCGTCATACTCGCTTGCCCAGGTCATGCGGTTCCTGTTCTTGTCGAGAAGCTTTACCTTGCCTGTGCCTGTTGCGGTTCCGGCTGTATCTTTGGGCTGGAGGATGTGTTCACGGGTTGCGGGGACGGTGTTTGTGTACCCATAGCTGTCGCTGCTTATCCACTCTAAGTGTGAGATGTTGGCATGGGGATGCTGTGCGGGAGCCTGGAAACGGTAGTACCGGTATTTGCCGATGCTGTTGAACCTGTACTCTTTCAGCTGTGGCTGTGGGGCATCGGTTATGGTATGCAATACGACGGCGTCGGAGAAGTCGGCTTTGTTGGCACCGAGGAAGCGGCCGCCGATGAGTTCGTTGGCTATCCTTGCCATCTTTTCCTTGCGGGGGAACTTGCGTGTGAGGAGCAAGGATGTGGTTGTTGTGTCGTTGTCTACGCTGTGTATGTGGTTTATTTGTGCTTTTCCGTCTTCTGATGTAAGGTAGAAAGGTGCGGAAAAGTTCCTGTAGCCGTCCTTTGTACAGTATACCGGAAGATAGAGGATGCCCGGCAGTGCGTTATCGAAGGTAACGCTGTGTGCAAGAGTGTCGACAACGCCCCATGTTGTGGCCTTGACACCGCTATGGGCGTTGAAGACCGCGAGATATGCAAGCTTGTTGCCGTATATGGTGTCGACCGGCAATGTGACGCTATGTACGTCCATGTACTGTGATGTGACGTCTTTTATGCAGGGACCGGAGAGTTCTGCGGGCACGGGTTCGCCTTTGCCTCGAAGGAAATAGGGGGTGTTCTTTTGGGCTGCGAAGAGGTTCCTGTAGACATTCAGGCATACTGGGCTGTCGAAGCTGAAGTTGCCCGGCAATGAGGACTCGGCATTGAATGGATGCCAGCGGTTGCTGTCGCTGTCGTACACGCTGCAATGGAAGTGCTTGCCTGTGAAGTCACGGTATCCTATGACGTTCTCCACGACTACGGGAATGCCGCAGGCGCGCAGTATGTTGCAGCCCCACACGGCGATGTCGGTACACTCGTGCGCGCCGTGGACGTACATGTCGTAGAGTCCGGCGGCTCTCTTACGACGGTTATTTACGTTGAGGGAGCGGAGAGTGCCGATGGTGCGGTTGTAGCGTCTGATGCTTTCCGTGAGAGTCGCGGCACTGTCAAGGTTAAGCAATGGGGCAAAAATGCCATTGAGCCTGTCGCCGCTGTTCAGGAAACCATATGAACGCAGCGAGGTATATGGCAGAATATACTCTTTGAATTCATCAAAGGAGAGCCCCATGGCAAACTTGTTTGTACGCCATACCTTGAAGGCGTTGTCGATGTGCCGTATAAGGAAGTCGGCAGTAATGGATGTGCTGTCCCACACTATGGAGTCTACAGTGGCAATCCCGGGCAGGTTCTTTGCAGCGAGCAGTGTGTCACGCTGTGCCTGTATTGACTTTATAGTGTCGCGCGGTATGCCGTCATAGGAGTAACTGCAAAGCAGCCCCTTGAGGATGCTGTCGGTCTCCTGACGCCACTGCTCCCACTCCTCGCTGTCGGCTGTTGTGTTGTTCAATGAAAAATGATATGGGATGTTCGTGAGAAGGTACTTTGCTGCCTCATATTTGAGGCTGTCGTTTCTATAATAGTAAAGAATATCGTTGTCATGTTGTTTTCTATACGTTAGTATAAATAATACAGACAAGACCATTAGAAACAAAAAAAATATTTTCTTGTTCATTAAAAAGTTCGTTGTTCTGGTTTGGCGTGGATATAGCAGAAAATATAAGTTGAGTTGTGGGGAACTAACATGGAGTATTGTTTCATGCCTTTACACACAAAATATTTAACTATTTTTTTAGCAAGTTTGTCGCTTTTGACATTTCTATAGATGTACCATGAACTTTGTATTGGTAGATTACATTTTATGAAAAGAGTGCGTTTGGCATTATTGGTTTGACCAATAATACATTCATTATACTTTTTGGCCCTACCTTTCTTCAAATGATTCTCAATGTCTAAAGTACAATTTCTAAATGTTTGTTTTTTCATTGTTTTTTTACAAATGTATGAATAGATACTTTGGCAAAAGTTGTGGTTTTACCATTTGTAAAAAAACAAATGAAATTTATCTCTTGTTTTTCTCTATGACTTCAATACGTCTGTTACTTATTGCGGAACTTAATATTGGTGAGTGGGTTCTTGATTTATTTCCAAGAATTGTTACTGCGTATTTCGCTCTAGTGATAGCAACGTACATCCTGTTATGCCATTCGTAATTCTGATAGATGATTCTTTCATCGTTACTATATTGTGGCACACGTCCTTTATCAACACCAACAATGACAACTGCATCAAATTCAAGTCCTCCAATGTAATCAATATATCCTAATACGTATTTATTGCTCTTGTTTGCAGCTTTTAATGATGCATAATCACCTCTCCTCTTAAGGACTTCTATAGGCTTATTGCGTTCTTTTGCATATTTCTCTAATGAATAATGTATCTCGTGGTTTGTGCTTACCAAAAGAATCTTATCACGGCGAGTATGCATTGCATCAACTAAAGAGTCGATTTCTCGGAATGACTCTTTAATCATTTCATTATCAGTAGAAGATAGTATATATATAGGTGTACGTGACTTTTGCTCCTCCTCTGTTGTAAAAGAGAAATTAATTTTCTCTAAAGGGTTATCGAAGTTTAAAAACATCTCTGCTCCTGTTGTCAAAACAGAGAATGCGAGATCAATGATTTGTGGTGAACTTCTAAAGACGGTACTTAAGTGTGTTTCAATACCGTTTTCAGCTTTCATAGACTTTGTTAGATTTTCTTTAGTAAGGCCATGGTCACCGACAGCTTGTGTTTTGTCTATTGCGTATAGTATATGTTGTTCTTTCTCATTTCTACATAGATAATGAAAAATAGACAGTTCGTTGTAACTAAACAAATGTACCTCATCAATTATTACAACATCATATCCGTACTCTGTGCGTTTTCTTCTCCATATTGGGGATGCAAGTTGTAATGATGATGTGAGAGATATATCATCATTGTCGAAATAACCAAGTTGCTCTAACATTGATTGATACTTTTCATATATGAGATATATGAAATCATAGTCTCCTTCTTTAGAAACAGGAATACTGCCTTCCAACCTTGGCAGTTGCTTGTATTTGTCAATATCGCCAGCAGCTCGCCCTTTTATTGTGATAGAAATTTCAGAGACAAGTGCTTCTATTATATGTGCTTTATTTGAACCAGTTACATAATTTACAAACTCTTCTGAACACAAATACTTATATGTCGGTAGGTCTTTGTCTTCAGCTTCAATAAAAGCATCTCTAATGAGTTTAAATTGCAGGTCCTTACACTCTTGTGCATCAGCATCAAGTAGCTCGGTCTGTCCAATATGATTTCCTAAGTATGTTGTACACCATTCTTGCAATGTGGTAATTTCTATATTTTGTTTGCTGTATTCCTTTTCCATAATGTCTGGAAATGGCGATGTCGCACTCATTAGAACGCTCAATTTGTCCTTTGCGGAAATAGAATGGCATATGAACAATATTTTTAGTGCGGTGTCTGTGCTCTTGGCTTCTTTAATTAGATTTATGCTCCTTAAAAGTAAAGATATTGTTTTGCCCGTGCCTGCAGCTCCTTCTAGTCGCTCGTTTCCTTTGAGGGGACGATTTATAAAATCTCTTTGCTTTTTAGATAGCAATGGCAACCATCCATCAAATTCAATTACACCTTCTATGTTGTTGTTTATCTCATTGAGCTTTGTGACTTGTAAAGGCTCAATTTCTATGGATTCTCCTTGTTCTTGCTTCGTTGGTATACAAATTCTTTCTGCTTCAGCCTTAATATTCTTTATGTTAATAACAGAAGCTCCTTTGCATGTCTCAAACTGTCCTGTTCCCATATTAACAGCACAGATGCATTTTATATTTCTTTTTTCTGTGTATTGTTTATCAGGGGATAGGTTTATTAGTATCTTAAATGGTTTGAGGTTGGTATAGGGGAAGGGAAATAATATTGCGTGGTTGTCATTTATGATTTTCTCGGAGACAGTAAGTGGATAGTTCTCCCAACGTTTTAAAGCAAACTTGAAGATTTTTTGAAGTACGGTAATGATGAAATTATCATCTTTCTCTATAAAGCCATTTAAGGTCTCAAAATCTAATAAAACATAAGAATATATGTTGGTTTTGTCTTTATGAAAGATATAACCCCAATTCTTTGATTCTTTGCAACAAATGCTCTTTATGTTTTTATTTTTATTATCACGGATAAAATCTACAAGTAAGGCTGCGTCATCAAACTCTCCACTCTGAAATGTAATTGCTTGTGCTATATATCTAACAGCCTGCTCTTCTATAAATAATGCTTTCATATTTATTACTGCAATATGTTGTTTTTAAGTTCTTGGCAAAAATCATCGATGCCAATACGTGAAAACTGTTGTGTAAACTGTTGTATCAGATTCTCTATATATGGAGAACGCATAACACGTAATTGCATAATTATATTTCCTTCTGAGTTATGCTCAATATCGCTATTTTGTAATAGGATGTCGCTCAATGGAGTGTCAATACCATTTGAAATCTCCTCAAAAAGTATAGGATTTAACTTGTTTATCTCTTTTAAACGTATTATGTAATAAGTACCCTCTTTGTTATCATTATGTTCAATAAAATAATAATGAGGGATTTTGTTTTCAATAAGCTCTTTTAATATGCTTCTTTTTTGTTTGGAATATTTTGTATATAGTTGTTCAATGTCTATTTTTTTAGATTCTAGATTCTCCAGGTCTTCTAGGGTGTCAAATGTTTTTCTTATCCGATTATCAAATTCTTTTGCATGAGTACTATGTTCCTTTTTGAAATTTTCTATGACTTTCTTTATATTGTCATAATTATATCTTTTCAAGAGATTAATAGATATCTTATAGTCAGTAAAGACCTTAAACAAGTTTCCTAATGATTCGTTCTTTAGGTGGCATATGAATATTTGTGGCAGTTCTGTTTCAATCCAATCTTCCAATCTTACCATTGGGAGATAATGGTAAAAAGGAACTTTCTTATGTGCGATATCACATCTAGGTGTAATAATTATTCCATGTATTGTGGTATTCTTATACAGATAAGATTTAGCTCCACTAAAAACTGAACCCTGAGTCATTTCTCCAAAAGTCCGTTCTTCGAAGGTTTTTCTAAACTTAGGCATATTGGAATGGGATAGTAAGGTCTTATTAGGTTTATAATTTACAAGTCTAGAATTCCATAGAATACGTCATCGTTTATAGTAATCTCAATATAATTGGTTCCGCATCCAAGAGAAGAAATATCTAATATTACAATGCTTTCTCCTTCATTGACAAAATATGAAATAAAAGAATTTGTGTCAAGGTTCGTTACTTCAATATTGGTATTGTTGACGTAGCGGTCAAAATTTATGTAAATATGCCCATCTTGGTAGTAAGCCTCAATGCATATTGTTGAACCTCTGTGTAAATCGGAGTTTAATGGTTTCTGCTTTACGACAATTGGGACATGATCGGCAGGAACTTCCTCTTCCTTATCATGATTACTTACTGTAAGTGACACGGCGTTAATACTTATGCAACAGCATAATGATAAAATGGTAATGATAAGTTTCTTCATGGTAGAATTGATTTTGATTTTTGCAAATTTAAGGAATCCTTCCTCTATATATAAAGCTAAAATGCAAAAATTCATCTAACAAATATTCATGTAAGTTGCTGATTTATAACAGATTGCAAGTTTGAACAACGCCAGCAATCTAACAAACGGCATAACTAGCTGGTTATCAATAAGTTATGCTATTTTGTTAGATTGCTGCGCTATAATGTGTTGAAAATCTGATGGTTAACGGCTGAATGCGAACTTCCTATGAGACACTAGGGCTATTATAATGTGGAAGAAACAGATACAATAAATTCAGTGATAATTCTCTATTAAAGATGTCTTAGAATGTCTTCTTTATTATCTGTTGTTGAGTTCTGTATTCTTATTTTAAGCCTTGATTTCTTCATATAAATATTGCCGATGGAATCTCCGGTAAATATGCTTATGGCTTTTGCCGAGAAGCCTGCAAGAAAATAACACAATAGACGGAAATCGCTTTCCTTGAATTCAGGAAGGGAATTCCTTGCTATATCCATAATATTGCCCTTGTAATAATTGATGATACTCTCAAGTTCTGCAATGTGCTTTTTGTCATCTTGTAGTTTTTCAATTTCTTTTCTGACCAAGTTATAAATTGCCTCTTTTTCTTTTTTTGAACAATGTGTTTCGTAATATGTGTTGCTTAACTTGTCAATCATCAAGAACTGCTTATTAAATAACGTGTTAATCTTGTCATTCATGAGTTTGACCTCTTTGGTTATGGTTTCTACATCATGGTTCTTTGAGATGAGTGTTTCCTGTAGGTCATGTGTTATTTCAATATACCGTGCTATCACTTCATTCTTCGACTTTATTCTAACACTAATATATGATAAGGTAAGGCTGAGAATAAAAATGGATATTGAGATTATGTAGATCTGGCGTTGTTGATTTGTCTTCAACTTTAATTGGTTGTAATCTGATTGAGATTTGAAATAGTCTCTTTGGGCAGATTGTATTGGCTTTTGCAGTGTGCTGCGGACAACCGTGTCTTGAATGTAAAAGAGTCTTTCGTGTGAATTCAAAGCCCCTGTGTAGTCACCAAGCATTTTCTTTATTTTATAATCTTTATGCAATAGTGTTGTGGTGTCGTTTATGTTCTCGGCTAAAGACCAGGCACGTAGTAAGTTTGCCTTTGCATTTTCGACATCATTTTTGCAGGCATAGAGGTAGGCCTTTGCCTGAAGTATTGTCAGGTCATCATTAAATTCTGTTGTGCATCTGCTATTGAAAAGAGAATCAAGTTTTAATATATTATTCTTGTTGGTGTAAATTGTTGACAATAATCCGATACATCTTTGACACAGGCTCGTGTTGTTAATGAAAGACCATTCAAGTGCTTCTGTTATGACCTTTTCAGCCATTTCGTATTGTCCTAAATAGATATGGCACTGTCCAATATTTATCTTTGCATATATCTGGTGTGCCTCCTTATCTGCTTGTCCGTAAAACTGATATGCTTTTGTGTATGCTGCAAGACTCTTGGGGTAGTTGTATAGCAAATTATGTATTTCTCCGATTTTTGCATAGAGTAAACCAATTGCATATGGAATGTCAATGTTGTTTATAAGTTCTTCGGCTTTGGTTAGAGACAGCATCGCTCTAGTGTAATTCCCTGCATTTGAATATACTTTTCCTTGGTATAAATATGCAAGGAATCTCTTTTCCAGGTTATCTTTCTTTTCATAATAAGCTACAGCAATGTTTATCAGTGAATCATTGGTAACATCTATCAAGGCTTTGTCCAAAGCCTGTGAATAGAGTAAGGCGTATCTTGCTCTCTGCTCCTGAGAGTTTATATTTCTGGCATCAATGCCATTCAGTAAGCAAAGTGAGGAGTCTGGATATTGCTGGATGCACTGTTCTGCTTTAACAAGCTTCTTGTTTGTATCATGGTTATAGTTGCATGCAGTGCAAATGAGTATGATAAAAAGTATGTATAAGTATTTTGTTTGTCTAATCATATCTACTGCTGTTCTTCAACATCGTTTTTTCTCACTCTGCTATCGGCATTGTCCCGAACTCGAGGCTGAAGCCTGTCGCGCGTTGCAGCTCGACCCAAGCTGCTGCTTTGCCGAAGAGTGCCTCGATATACTCGCGGCGCATCTCGCTTTCATCGCGCTCTACAATAAGGTACTCTATGAAAGGTATCTCGCCGAGTTCATAGGCTTTCTTCTTGCCTTCGACGACTCTTCTCATGTCGCTGAGCATCTTGCCCGTGAAGGTCTCGGTCTGCTTTACGGCGTAGAGGAAACTGTTGTATGCCTGCATCACGTCAGCCTGAACGAGAAGACGTGCCTCCTCGACCTCTATGTTTGCCTGCTGTGCAAGAATCTCATCGGCTATGCGGGCACCCTTGTTCAGGTTCGAGAATTTGAGCGGTACGGCAATACCTGCCTTCAGTGTGGTGAAGTCGGGGCGTGCGATGTTGTAAGTGGCGCCTAATACGGCATTCAGCTCCGGACGGCGCTGTGCCTTGTTGAATCTCTTTACCGCTTCTGCCACATCGGCACGGCTGAGTGCCACTACAATGTCGGCGCGGTGGGCAAGGGCATTGTTGATATAATGCTCTATGGGTGCAGCCTCTTCGCTCATCTCCAACGTGCCGTTGCCGCGAAGGCTCTCTGCCCCGTCGAGGCTACCCATGAAATAGCCCATCTTGATAGCGGTGTTGTTGCACCCTGCCTCTGTCTCGAGCATGGCATTACGGGCAATGCCCATTGCCATGCGGCTCTCGAGCCAACCGCTCTCGGCTATGTCGCCGCGTATGAAACGCATGCTGTCGTTCGATGCTATCTCTTCAAGGTCGTTCAGTATCTCCTTTGCCTCGGCAAGCAGCATACTGGCTTTCAGGTGTTCAAGATAGGCAAGGGTGGCATCGGCACGGAAGTTGCGCATGTACTCCTCGAACAGGGCGGCTGTGAGACGGCGCTCGCTGTCTGCCATGTTGATGCGGTTTTTGCGTACGCCGAACATGAATGTACGGCTCAGCTCCACCTCTATGCCCTGGCCGAGTTTCTTGCTCCAGTCTTCGTTGTTGGTGTATGTGACTGCAAGAGTGGGGTCGTTGAATGTCTTTGAACCCTTGAGGTGCGCATCGGCAATATCAATGTCGAGCCTTTTCGCTGTAAGTGCGATGTTGCCTTCCATGACCCTCTGCATGTATTCTCCGTATGATATCTCCTGTGCCGTGGCTGTTGTCGCTATTAGTGTCAGAATGAATAGTAGCTTTCTCATAACTCTTTTTGTTGCAAATCTGGTTGCATTTATCTTGTCGTGCAATAGTTCTTTTTGTGATTTTACCGCTTGTGCCAGTCATCGGTTGTTACCCGCAGCATGGAGTAAGGCCCATCTTTGCGGCCTGCTCAATGATGAATGCCTTGGCTGCATCGTGCTCGTTGGGGATGATGCCGTCGAGGATTGCATCCTTTACGGCGCTCTTCAGGCGCCCTACCTCGGCGCAGGGGCCCAGATTGAACAGCTGCATTATCTCCTCGCCGTTGACGGGTGGCTGGAAATTGCGTATGCGGTCCTTCTCCTCGATGTCCTTGAGCTTCTGCCTTACAATCTGGAAATTGTTCAGGAACTGTTTCTTGCGTACCTCGTTCTTGGATGTTATGTCGGCCTCGCACAGTGTCATCAGGTCATCGATGTCATCGCCGGCGTCGAAGAGCAGGCGTCGTACGGCTGAGTCTGTCACCTCATCATCGGCAATGGCTATGGGGCGCATGTGCAGCGATACCAGCTTCGCAACGTACTTCATCTTCTCGTTCTGTGGCATCTTGTAGTCGCGGAACAGTTTCATGGTCATCTTCTCGCCCACAATGTTATGGTTGTGGAAGGTCCACTTCATCACTGGGTCCCAGCGCTTTGTCTTGGGTTTGCCGATGTCATGCAGCAGGGCTGCCCAACGCAACCACAGGTTGTCGGTCTTCTGTGCTATGTTGTCAAGCACCTCAAGGGTGTGGTAGAACATCTCCTTGTGGCTGTAGCCGTTCTTGGTCTCCACACCCTGCAAGGCTGTCAGCTGCGGGAAGATGATTTCGAGCAGTCCGCAGCGGTCAAGCTCGATGAAACCTTTCGACGGGGTGGGCGAGAGCAGTATCTTGTTTAGCTCCTCGTTTATTCTCTCGCGTGAGATTATTCTTATCCTCTCCTTGTTGTCGCACAGTGCCTGGAATGTCTCATCCTCGATGTAGAAGTTGAGCTGTGTGGCAAAGCGTATGCAACGCATCATGCGCAGCGGGTCATCGCTGAACGTTATTCCCGGTTCAAGGGGGGTGCTTATTATGCGGTCCTCAAGGTCAAGCATGCCGTCGAAGGGGTCGACAAGCTCTCCGAACCTCTCGCTGTTCAGGCATATCGCCATTGCGTTTATGGTAAAGTCGCGGCGGTTCTGGTCATCTTCCAGCGTGCCGTCCTCGACAATGGGGTTGCGCGAGTCATGGCTGTAGCTCTCCTTGCGGGCTCCGACAAACTCAATCTCGTGCTCTCCGTATTTTACCTGTGCTGTGCCGAAGTTCGCGTATACCGACAAGTGTGCGCCCTTGCCAAGCCTCTTGCTGAAAGCACGTGCCATCTCGATGCCTTTGCCCACAACGACAACGTCAATGTCGGTCGATGGACGCTCAAGGAATATGTCACGAACGAATCCACCGACAACATAGCACTCCATGCCAAGGCTGTCGGCAGTTTCGGTAATCTTGCGGAAGATTGGTGTATCAAGTATTTTGCAGAGTTCTTCTCTTGTGGGTCTGTACATTTTTTTGCGCTTTAGCGCAAAGATAGCCAATAATATTCTATTAATAAAAACGGAGTAGTTAAAAACTATTCAATAATCCCTCCGACGGCAAAAAAACATCTTTTACAAGAAGTGTGTAACGATAATATGTTGTATTTTTGCACTGTACACAAACGGATACATGACTATGAAAAAGATATTCTCAATTATCCTCTCGATGCTTTCAGCCGTTATGATGCTCTCTTGCGAGGGCAAGATTGAACAGCCTGCACGTGACATCCTCTTCGAGGTGCGCAACGAGTTCAAGGCGGGTAACTACAACAGGGCGAAGATGCTCATCGACAGTGTGAAACTCGCACATCCCAAAGCTTACAAGACCTTGCGCGAGGCCGAGGCTCTGCGTCATGAGGTGCTCATCAGGGAAAAGGAGCGTGACATCGCCTATTTCAACAGCGAGCTGCAGCGTCTGGTGGAGCTGCGTGATACCATGCTCAAGGAGTTCGACTACAGCAGGAATGCAAAATATCAGGATATGGGTGTCTACTCGGTACCTTCTCAGGCCATATCCAAGAATGCTTTCAATAACTTCCTGCGTGCGACGGTAAAGGAGAACGGCGAGGCTGTGCTCACATCATACTATCGCGGTGCCCGCATCGGTTATAAGGCCGTGAAGGTAAAGTGCGGCGAACTGTATGTCTCTGCCGAGAACTCCATCTATTCGTGGAGCGGCAAGGAGCATGGCGTATATATCGAGCGTCGTGACTACAGACGTGGCGATGATGGAGGTATAATGGATTTTGTGGCGTCATCAAGCGGCAAGGTGGTAGTGGAACTCTCCGGCGGTTCACGTGATTTCGGGTATGAACTGCGTCAGGAGGATGTCAAGGCTATAACCATGGTAAAGGAGCTCTCCGATGTGCTCCTTTCGATTGCCGAGTGCCGCGAGATGCTCGATGCTGCACAGTACTCTCTCGATTTCCTTCAGAAGGGCTTGGGAAGGTGAAAGCGGAAAGGTGAAAGCGGAAAGGTGAAAGGTGAAAGTTTGCGGGAATAATATAAAACAATAATGGCGGCCACATGGCCGCCATTATTGTTTTATATTATTGCCCTGTTGATTATTACTTGAGGCCTTTTACAATCTCGTATGTATCGGTTGCAATCATAAGCTCCTCGTCTGTAGGGATAAGGAGAACCTTTACACGTGAGTCAGGAGTAGAGAGCACTGCCTCTTCGCCACGCATCTTTGCGTTGACCTCCTTGTCGAGCTCTACGCCGAGGAACTCAAGGCCCTCGAGAACTGTCTCACGGCAGTCTGCCTGGTTCTCGCCTACACCGCCTGCGAAGATGATAACATCAACGCCGCCCATAGCAGCTGCATAAGCACCGATGTACTTTTTGATACGGTAGAAATACATTGTATTTGATAGCTGAGCACGCTTGTTGCCCTCTATGGCTGCTGCATTTACCTCGCGCATGTCTGAAGATACGCCAGAGATACCGACAACACCGGATTTCTTGTTGAGCATGTCGGAGATTCCCTGCATGTCAAGGCCTGTCTTGTCCATGATGTACGGGAGAGCGCCCGGGTCAACGTCGCCGCTGCGGGTACCCATCATGAGGCCTGCGAGTGGAGTCATACCCATTGATGTGTCGACGCTCTTGCCGTCCTTTACAGCAGCGATAGAACCACCGTTACCTATGTGGCAGGTAATAATCTTGCTGCCCTCTGCGGGAATGTTCAGCATCTCGAGCGCGCGCTTTGTGATGTAACGGTGCGATGTCCCGTGGAAACCGTAACGGCGTACACCGTACTTCTCATAAAGCTCGTATGGGAGAGCATACATGTATGCATAGTCGGGCATTGTCTGGTGGAATGATGTGTCGAATACACCCACCTGCGGAATCTGTGGTGCAACCTCCTTTACTGCGTTCACACCCTTGAGGTTGGCTGGGTTGTGGAGCGGTGCAAGGTCATTGCATGCCTCGAACACCTCGAGAACCTCATCGGTGAGCAGTGTCGACTGGCTGAACTTCTCGCCGCCATGTACCATGCGGTGGCCTACAGCGTCAATCTCCTCGATAGACTTTACTGCACCGAACTTCTCGCTTGTGAGTACATCGAAAATGAGACGTACACCTACTGTGTGCTCGGGAATTGCTGTGAAGATTGTCTCCTTCTCGCCGTTAGGCAGGTTGAACTTGAGGAAAGAGCCCTCAAGACCAATCTTCTCGATACCACCCTTTGCAAGCACATCCTTTTTCTCAATGTCAATCAGCTGATACTTGATTGATGAACTTCCGCAGTTCAATACAAGAATTTTCATTGTTATATGAATGTTTAATTGTTTGTCGATGGATTATTTCTTTGCTGCGATAGCCTGGTTTGCAGTGATGGCAATCATCATGTATACATCCTCTACAGAGCATCCGCGAGAGAGGTCGTTTACAGGACGTGCGATACCCTGGAGTACGGGACCGATAGCCTCGGCATGACCAAGACGCTGAACGAGCTTGTAACCGATGTTTCCTGCACCGAGGTCGGGGAATACGAGTACGTTGGCCTTGCCTGCTACTGTTGAGCCCGGAGCCTTGCTCTGTCCAACGAAAGGAACGAGAGCTGCATCGGCCTGAAGCTCGCCGTCGAGTGAAAGCTCAGGGTCAAGCTCATGTGCAAGACGTGTAGCCTCTGTTACCTTGTCTACCATCTCGTGCTTTGCAGAGCCCTTTGTTGAGAAACTGAGCATTGCAACGCGTGGCTCCTCGAAACCGCCGATAGCCTTCGCTGTCTGTGCAGTACATACTGCAATCTGTGAGAGCTGGTTTGCATCGGGCTGTGGAGTAACGGCAACGTCGGCAACGAAAAGAACGCCGTCCTCGCCATACTCCTTGGCGTTTGTTATGAGCATCATTGCACCGCTGACGCATGTGATGCCCGGAGTGGTCTTGATAATCTGCAATGCAGGACGGAGCACGTTACCGGTTGTGTTCAAGGCACCTGCCACCTGACCGTCAGCATCGCCGTTCTTGATGATGAGGCAGCCGAGATAAAGCGGGTTGCATACCAGTTTCTGTGCATCCTCCATTGTCATGCCCTTTGCCTTACGCAACTCGAAGAGAAGATTTGCATACTTCTCGGCGTCGGGGTTGTTCTCGGGGTCAATGATAGTAGCCTTTCCTATGTTTGTGAGGCCGTTCTTCTGTGCAAGTGCAAGGATTTCCTCCTTGTTGCCAAGAATTACCAACTCTGCGATACCGTCGGCGAGAGCCTTGTCGGCTGCCTTGAGTGTACGCTCCTCTGTTCCCTCAGGGAGAACGATGCGCTGCTTGTTCTGCTGTGCACGCTCGATTAGATTCTTAATAACATCCATAGTGTAAAATATTATATTGTAACTTGTTGTATTCGTTCCGATGTCTGTGGAATGTCATCACGCAGGCATTGTGTTGCCTGACAATGCAAGGGTGAGTCGGGCGGCATGAAAGAGTGTCGGGCGACAACCGGTGCGGCAACTGTTCGGGGTAACCCCGATTATCTCTACAAAGTTAGTCCAAACAATATTGAGAACAAAATAAAATCTGTTTTATTTTTAAATGGTTGCGCTTGTCTATTCCTCCTTTCACGGTATGTTCAGCGGCGGTGCCACGATGAGCATACAGATAAACCTCCCGATTATGCTCCTTTGTCGGGAAAAATGTGTAAATTAGCGCATTGAAACCAATAATCTGCTTTTTACATGAAAACTGTAATCCGAATGTTTGCGGCTTTATCGATATTCTCATTTGTAGCTTGTGGCGGCAATGAGCCTGTGGCTGCTCCGATGCAGCCGGGCGAAGTGGCCATACTTTTCTTCAACTCGATAAGCTCGGGCGATATCGACAATGTCAGGTCCAATGTCTGTTTCGATGAGCCTGCCGAACAGGCAATCTTTGATGAGTATCTCGAACGGCTTTTTATTCCGGCCGTGGGCAGGCAGCCTCGCGGTCACAATGCCGACTATGTGGTCGTTTCTGAAGAAATCTTGGGCGATACCGCCAATGTGGAGCTCAAGGGCATGACAATAGCGGGCAAGAACACGAAGATAAAGGTACGCCTGCTGAACAATGAGGGCTGGAAAGTCGACGGCTCACAGGCAGTGCTGCATCGCGTGGAGTGATGATGCGCTGTTGACTCGTATAAAACAATATAGGCTGTGTCATGTGACACAGCCTATATTGTTTATTATATGTCTTACGCCTTGAGCAACTCTGCAAGCCCGCTTGCGGTCATGCTCTTCTGTTCGCCTGTTGTCATGTTCTTGACTGCAATGGTGCCGTCTGCAATCTCCTGCTCGCCGATGATTGCCACAAACGGAATGCCGTGGCTGTTGGCATATCCCATCTGCTTCTTCATCTTGTCGCTACTCGGGAACAGCTCTGCCGAGATACCTTCCTTGCGTAGTTCAGAGATTATCTGCAGGGCATGCATGGCCTCTTTGTCGCCGAAGTTCACGAACATTACCTGTGTGGTCTGTATCGAGTCCTTGGGGTAAAGGTCGAGCTGGTTCATGACATCATATATGCGGTCGGCACCGAACGAGATACCTACTCCCGATACGCCTTCCATACCGAACACGCCTGTAAGGTTGTCGTATCTTCCTCCACCTGTGATGCTGCCTATCGCAACGTCAAGTGCCTTCACTTCGAGGATTGCGCCTGTGTAATAGTTGAGGCCGCGTGCCAGTGTCAGGTCAAGGTCAAGCGCGCTGTTGAGCTTTAGACTGTTGAAGGCATCCAAAATGAAACGTATCTCCTCGACTCCCTTCTCGCCTGTCCCGTTGCCTTTGAGCGTCTGGGCAATGATGTCGAGTTTTTCGCTGTTGTTACCCTGTGCCTGAAGAATTGGAAGCAGTCTCTCGACCGACTCGTCGCTTATGCCCTTGCTCTTGAGCTCTGCAATGACGCCATCAAGACCAATCTTGTCTATCTTGTCTATGGCTACTGTGATGTCGATGATTTTCTCGGGCTCGCCTATCACCTCGGCTATTCCTGCAAGCACCTTACGGTTGTTTAGTTTGATGGCTACGCGTATGCCGAGCTTGCCGAACACATAGTCGATGAGCTGTATGAGTTCGACCTCGTTGATAAGTGAGTTGTTGCCGATGATATCGGCATCGCACTGATAGAACTCGCGGTAACGTCCTTTCTGTGGACGGTCGGCACGCCATACGGGCTGAATCTGGTAACGCTTGAATGGGAATACCAGTTCATCGCGGTGCATCACGACGTAGCGTGCGAAGGGTACGGTAAGGTCGTAACGCAGACCTTTCTCGCAGAACTTTGATGCGAGCTTGGCCGCATTGCGGCTAAGCAACTCTTCATCGGTCAGGCCGCTGAAGTAATCGCCCGAATTCTGTATCTTGAAGAGGAGCTTGTCGCCCTCCTCGCCGTACTTGCCCATAAGCGTCGAGAGGTTCTCCATCGCTGGAGTCTCAATCTGTTGGAATCCGAAGATTCGGAAAGCCTCGCGTATAGTGTCGAATATGTAGTTTCTCTTGGACATCTCTATCGGAGAGAAGTCTCTTGTTCCCTTTGGTATTGATGGTTTTGCTGCCATTATCCTGTGTTAGTGAATGTTTGAATAAGAAATTGGGTTGCCGTGTGGACGGCTTTCTTTTAGTCTCTGCGGTTCATGTATATCATGACGTAGTACAGCAGTGTCGCAAGTGAAGAGAGTGCCGCTATAATATATGTATATGCGGCCGAACGCAGTGCGCTGCTTGCATACTTGTGGTTGCTTGCGTTGGTTATCCCTGCTGACTGCAGCCATACGAGTGCCCTGTGGCTCGCGTTTATCTCCACGGGTAGTGTGATGAAACTGAACAGGGTAGTGGTGGCAAAGAGTGCTATGCCGGCCAGCAACAGCTGCGGGAATGACTCTACCATTATTACTCCGGCAAGCAACACCCACATGACAATGTTCGAAGAGAACGATACTATGGGTACCAGCGCTGAACGCATCTTGAGCGGTGCGTATGCCTGGGCATGCTGTATCGCGTGTCCGCACTCATGTGCCGCTACGGCGGCTGCCGCCACGCTTGCCGAGTTGTATACGCCCTGGCTCAGGTTGACTGTCTTGTTGGCGGGGTTGTAATGGTCTGTAAGCATTCCGGGGGTACTTGTTACCTTTACATCGTATATGCCGTTGTCGTGCAGCATCTTTATGGCTACATCGCGTCCGGTCATCCCGATGGGAATTCTTGAATATTTCTCGAACTTGCTCTTCAGGCTTGCCTGGATTATGTAGCTTAGGATAGCTATGCCTACGAATACTATTATGTAGGTCATGTTCAGGCTCGAGCCCTCAGCTGTTCTTGCAAGGTGTATGAATGTATGTATCATCTGTCAATGTATGTATTATGATTGGAGGCTGCTTTGTAAACAAAACAACCTCCAATAGGTTCTTAGATTGAACGTGTGATTGTCTGGTCGCGGTCGGGACCTATCGAGAGGTACTTTACAGGAACGCCGAGCTCCTTCTCAAGGAACCTTATGTACTCCTTGAAAGCTTCGGGCAACTCCTCCTCGCTTCTCAGCTTGGTAAGGTCTGTCATCCAGCCCTTGAGTTCTGTATATACGGGCTCTACTCCCTCCACGTCATATGGCATGTGGCTCAAAGTCTCTCCGTTCTTCTTATATGCGATACAAGCCTTTATTGTCGGGAACGTGTCAAGCACGTCGCTCTTCATGAGGATGAGGTGCGTGACGCCGTTTATCATGATTGTGTACTTGAGTGCGACAAGGTCAATCCATCCGCAGCGGCGCTCGCGTCCTGTCACAGCACCGTACTCGTGGCCGCGGTCACGCATCTCGGCGCCTGTCTCATCGAAAAGCTCTGTGGGGAACGGACCTGAACCTACGCGTGTGCAGTATGCCTTTGTTATACCATATACATTGCCTATCCTGTTAGGGGCTACACCGAGTCCGGTACATGCGCCGGCACATACCGTGTTCGATGATGTCACGAAAGGATAGCTGCCGAAGTCAATGTCAAGCAGACTGCCCTGGGCTCCTTCGCATAGGATGCTCTTGCCCTCGTTCATGAGGTCGTTGATGAACTGCTCGCTGTCAATGAGACGGAACTTCTTCAGATACTCGATGCCCTCGAGCCATACGCGCTCCATCTCTGTTATGTCGTAACTGTAGTTCATGTCCTTGAGCATCTGGTCATGACGTGCCTTCGCCGCAGCATACTTCTGTTCGAAGTTCTCAAGGATGTCGCCTACACGCAAACCGTTACGGCTGATTTTGTCGGTATATGTGGGGCCGATGCCCTTGCCTGTGGTGCCTACCTTCGCATCGCCCTTTGCAGCCTCGTATGCAGCATCGAGCACGCGGTGTGTCGGCAGTATCAGGTGTGCCTTCTTCGAGATGAAAAGGTTTTTCGTGAGGTCATATCCGGCCTTGAACAGGTCTTCGGCCTCGCCCTTGAAGAGCGCGGGGTCAAGAACGACGCCGTTGCCGATGACGTTTACCTTGCCGCCCTGGAATATACCCGAGGGAATGGAGCGGAGTACGAACTTCTTGCCCTCGAACTCAAGGGTGTGTCCCGCGTTGGGACCGCCCTGGAAACGTGCTACCACGTCATAGTTCGGTGTCAATACGTCAACAACTTTTCCTTTGCCTTCATCACCCCACTGCAGGCCTAACAGTACGTCGATATTCTGTTTCATATTCATTTGTCTTTATTCATTCGCGCCTTACGTCTCTTGAGTGCCTGATGGCATTTGTTGCATAGCCCGTAGAGGTATAGCGAATAATGGGTTAAATGGAACTTCTTTATATTTGTCGTTATATTGTCTTTTATGTTCAGATTGCCGATCTCTGTCACTTTGCCGCACTTTGTGCATATCATGTGGCTCTTTTCGGCTCCGAAACACTTCTCATATTTGGAATCGGCTCCGAACTGGTGGTGTACAACAAGGTTGGCATTGATGAGAAGGGATATGGTGTTGTATACGGTGGCACGGCTGACCCTGAATTTCCTGTTGTCCTCCATGTGCTTGAGCAACTCATCAATGTCAAAGCATCCGTTTATAGAGTATACGGCCTCGAGTATCGCGAAACGCTCCGGGGTCCTGCGACATCTGTTCTCTTTCAGATAGTCCGAAAACATCTGTCTCACCGACTCTGCAATCTTGCTGTTTTCCATGTTATTGCAAAGTTATCTATTTTTTTATAATATAGAATAGAATCGGCTCTAAATTTTCAAACAACTTCCGTGGATGAACAAAAAGTGTATTATGAACCCATGAATGCATCGAAACGTACCTTCCTCTCCTCGTCCTCATCGCAGTAGAGTGTGATGGCATTGAGTGCCATTGTGGCATTCTCCTTAGCTGCGTTGTCGGCAAGATGCGTCGCCACGCTCCTGAAAAGAACCTGTTCCTGCTCCGGGGTCAGTGCCGCTCCGACTCTGAACATGTGTGACAAGGTAAGGTAGCCGCAGTAGCTGTACATCTCCTTGCCACTGTTTGCCCAAACAAGGGCCTTTTCTACGGCATCGGGAAGTTTGCTGAGAATCCTGTGTGCAAGGTGGTCTGCATTCTCTCTGTAGCGGCACTCTCCAATCCACTGCTCGGCAACATCGGCATAGCACTCCGCCGGCAGCAATAGTATTGCCAGCAGCTTGCTCTCGCGTATGTTCTCTTTCCATAGCGTCTTGGCAACGTCGGCATCTTGCCCGAACTTGCCGGCAATCTCCTTGAGGTGCGGGAAACTTACTCCGAAAATGATATTGTAGGACATGCCGAGCCTGCGCTGCTGCATTGATGTGACTCCGTTCATGTACAAACGGAGTTCTTTCTTTATGTTCCTTATAATCTCCCGGGTGTCTTCCATCTTATTTGGTTGCGAGATGTCTTTTCCTGTAGCCATTGGGTGTCTCGCCCATGATGCGGTAGAATGAGGCATAGAAAGACTGGCGGTTGGCGAACCCGACAAGGGCTCCAATCTCCTCAATGGTCATGTCCAGGTATCTTTTGTCTGTCATGCGATGAAGAGCCTCCTTGATCCTGTACTCGTTTATCAGGCAGGAAAAGTTTGTGTTGAATCGTGAATTTATGACAGCAGATATGTATCTGGTGTTGGTCTGGAGCTCTTTTGCAAGTTCTTTTGCCGAGAACTCCTTGTCACGGTATCTCTTCTCTATTACTATGATGTTCAGAATTTTTTCATACAATTCATCGGCCAGTTCCGCACGTATGAGCGAACGGTAGGTCGCGTTCTTCTCTTTTTTTTCCTTAATGTTATAAGGGGCGTTTTTTTCTGTCATGACTTTTGTTTTCAATGTTCTTCCCAAAAGTACTAATTTCAGGGGAGTCATTCAAATAAAAACCTCTCTTTTTTAACTATGAGATGTGAAATATTATCAAAAATGTTTTTTTTGAAATTCGGCCCTCGCTTTTTCTCGACAAAAGCATTTTTCCCCACAGGGGCTCTTGTGACGCGTATGCCAAAGCCGTCAATCCTGAAAATGGATTCGTCTTTTTTACCTTATTGAGCGGCTTTTTAATAATTCTGCCTTGTTGCGGCTCTTGGCAGCAGCGCTTTTCTTACCGCAATTCTCAAGAAGGATTGCCTGCAATGTGTAGTATTCGGCATTGTCGGGGTCTATCTCTATTGCCTTGTCAATATCTATGAGGGCGAGTTCGAACAATCCCTCTTCTCTTTCAATGTCACTGCGTGCAATGTAAAGAGCTGCATTGCCTGGGAACTCCTCAATAAGTAGCCCGATGAGCAACGATGCCTTTTCGTATAGCTTTTCGTTCTTGTATGTCATTGCAAGCCCCAAACGTGCATTCAGGTTGCCTGGCTCGCGGTTCATTACCTCAATAAACTCTTTTTGCGCCTTGCCGTTCTCTCCCTTTGCCATGTGCGCCTCTGCTCTCATCAGCATTGCCTCGGTATCTTCAGGATTGTTATTGATGATAGTGTTGCAGTCCTCAATGGCATCATCAGGGCGAGCTGCCTGCATGTATGCTGCCGCACGCTGGAAAAGCAGGTTCCGGTCATACCCATGAAGTCTTATGGCCTCACTGTAGCTCTCGAGAGCCTTGTAGGTGTAGCCTGACATCATGCGCGAGTAGGCCAGGTTGACGTGAAGGGCGAACTTCTCGTTCTCTCCGTCGGCAAGCGGCAGTGCCTCTTCGAAAGATTCGGCAGCGCTCTCAAAATTCTGCTCCTTTATATATTCCACACCTTTGGCGAAGAGGGTTTCATATTCCTGTGCTGTTGCAAGTGCCGTTACAAGAGCCAGTAAGGTTGTCGCTATCAGTCTCATTTGCAGTAGTGTTTTGCGGTTCTGTGCAAAGATACTCCTTTTGCCCGAACTTGCCTCTCATGTTGTATAATGTTAAAACAAAATAACAGTTTTTGAGGGTTGTGATGTTAAAATAGTATTACAGCATTTGAAGTTTGCGAAGATTTTGATTATCTTCGCGGCTGAATGGCACATCAGTGCTTTTTTCAGGTTCGCCTTGGTAGTTCAATGGATAGAATAAGTCTCTCCTAAAGATTAGATTCGGGTTCGATTCCCGACCGAGGTACAAGAGGCTGACTAAAAAGTGACATGACCCCCGAAAGTTAGACAAAAAACTTTCGGGGGTCACATCATTTTTGGGTCACCCACTTGTTATTTTCAGAGTCAGCGAGGTCGCATATATGCGCATTGGCGGAATGCCTCCATCATTCTTTGCTGTCCGTTGAATCTACTCATCTTTCTCAATTATCACCGTCATGCCGATAAAACAATAGGGATAGAGTCTCTTAATGTCTTCATTGTGCATCCTAACGCATCCATCACTGCTACGGGTGCCGATGCTTTCGGGGAAGATAGTGCCATGAAGGCCGATATCATTGAATTGCGGTACATTAAGTCTGAAGAAGAGTGGTCCATATGCTCCGATACGCATCCCATGGCCATCATTGAAATCATGTTTCCAGGATGTGGCATCATACATATTGGTTATCTTGAATGTCCCTTCGGGTGTTTTCTTGTCACCAGAACATTTTTTATCGCCCATATTCATTCCGCAAGCGACAGGACACTGGAAAATTGTATCGTTCTCGGCACTGACCACATATAGTTGCAGTTTCTTTTTCGATACAATTATACGGTTGTTCGCTTCTGCGAAGGAGTGCAGGATAAGCAGTGTGAGTATAATGAGTAATCTGTTCATTGTCTTTATTTTTATCTTGTCAACGAGAATTTCATGCTGATACCGAAGTCGGTTGTCGTGGTCGGGTATGAGCTTGTAGATATAAGAGGTATTGTCTTCTGCCTGTCAAAGTAGAGGCTGAAGGTAAGCATCTTGCTGTATGCATAGTCGGCCGTAAATGAGTAGTTGAACGACTTGTTGCCGCTTGTCGCTTGTGTCGTGCCCTTGTCTATGCTTCGGCATATTGATGATGTGTTCTTGAACGAGAAGTCGGCGCGGAGGTTTATGTCGTTGCCCTTACTTTCCTTCTCCTTGCTCGCTTTCTTTCCGCCGCCGAACAATTTTACGCCAAGTATCTTGTAGCCTACATTGAAGGCAATCTCCTGCGAGTAGGTCTCTACCATCTGTATGGCAGTGAGACTCAGATTCAGGACTCTTGACTGGATGAACTTGCCTCCGAGCGTGAGATTGTTGTTCGTGGTAACGTCAAGCCCGAACAGCGGAGAGAAACTCTCGTTTATTGATACCGTGCTTATGTTGTAGCGGCTGCTTGGTATCGGCATGCCTGTGGCCGTGTTGTTCACATAGCCGATACCGTTTGTGTACTCCATGTATGTGGCGTATGTGCTGTATGAACCCACTGCATATACACTCTTGTAACCGTGTTCGATGTTGACGCTCTTGAACCACTTCTTGAACCATTCGAGTTTTGAAAGACCCGAATACTTGATTTTCCAGTTTGGCAGCATGCTCAGCATTGACGGGAATATCTCTTTTCCGCTGCCGTTCGAGTATGCCTCAAGGAATGCGGGTATCATCACATCGGCCGAGTAGAGGTCTACACCGCCGTTCGCAGGGTCATACATCTCGCCTGCCAGTGAGCTTGATGCAGGGTATCGGCTGCCCTCGTATTTCTTCTCTATGCGTGTGCGGTGTTTCTCAAGGCTACTTACGAACTTGTCGAACACATCGCTCTGGTAGTTGTTGCTTGCCTTGCCACCACCGAAAGAGTTGCCGATGCTTATGGTTGTCATGTTGAAACCTCCCGACTCGTTGGTGGGCATGCCGTCATACATGAACTGTATGCTCTTGCTCTGGTTGCGTGTCCAGTTGGCATTGAGGTCTATCTTCAGGTCCTTCAGCGGTTCGAGGGTCATGCGCACCTGCAAATCCTCGGCCGCCGTTGTCGTTGCCTGTGCCGATATGCTGTCGTTCCTCAGCAGCCAGTTGCGTTTGTGTGCCTTTCCAAGGAAACTGTCATCGATGAGGCCGAACGCGAAGTCCAGACCCGGCGCGTACATGCCGTCGCTCTGTCCCTGACCGAACATGTCGCCCGCCGACGGCATGAATCCAGGAAGGTTCATGGCATATGCGTTGGTGTAGCTGAACGAGATGTTGCGTACCATCATGAGTGCCCTTGTCGGGTACTGCATGGCTTTGGCGAAACTGCTCCTCTCGCCGTTCTTGGCCTTAGCAAGAACTGTGACCTTGACGCTGATGCTGTCATTGTTCTTTATGAGAATTTTGTTCTCATCGATTACCTTGTACTTGAGCTTGTACTTCTCGCCGCTCTTGGTGCGTGCGGTTATCTCCAGCTTTTTGCTCTTGAGGTTATGTGCAAGCGTGACGGTGGTGTCCATCTGTAGCTTTATCTCCTTGGTAAAGGGCTTCGGTTTCTGGACTTTCTTCTTGCTCTTGCTTGTCGATTTCTTGTTGCTGCTGGCGAAACGTTTGTTTGTCTCCTCAAGATAAGGGAATATGTTGTACAGTTTCTCGAAGTTGAGCGTTCCTTTAAGTGTCACGTTTCTCTTGTTGGCGATGTTGTTGCCGAAGTTCACACCTCCGACGCTGTTTCCTCTCTGCCAGTTGTATGTCGCCGAGTAGCTGGCGTCTGCTGTGAGCCACTCGAAGATTGGCATCTTGTTGAATGGCAGAGTGTATGAGGCCGTGAAGTTCTGCTGATAACCGAGTGGTCGGCCCATTCCTTTAAGGCTTGTCTTTACCGAGTCTTTCCAGATGGCATACTCGTTGGGGAACTTCTCCTTGTTCACAGGCAGGAAAGGCTCCTCAACCTCGGCATTGGTGCCAGTGTTGAGGCTCATCTTGAGGTTGGTGGTGGGGTCCCACTTTATTGACATAGAACGGTTCCAGTAGAACTGCTGCGAGAACGTAAGCGGAATCTCCTCGCCGCCGGCAACGGCATTGAGGTCGCGTCGCTGCAGCTCGTGGTACGAGCGTGTTATGTCTGAGTTTAAGGCAAGCGACTGGGGCAGCGGGTTCACTCCCCATTCCTTCAGAATCTTGAACCACTTCGACTTGCTCTTTATCATCTTCTCGAACGGCTTGATAGTCTTTATGGGGCTTGCATAGTTATATGCGAGCGATGCCTTCCAATTTAGCCTGTTCTCCCAGCTGACAGTGCTTCCGCTGTTGTCGGTCGTTGAATGCGACAGGCTGATGCTGAAGTTCGCTGGGTCGTAGGGCATGGCAGTCTTGCTCTTGATGTTTAGCTTGGCGTTGCTGATGCTGAAATTGCGCATTACGGAGTGCACCTCGGCAATGTTCCTCAGCGAGTCCTTGCTTGCTCCGCTGTATGAACCGAGTACGTCATCAAGAAGAAGGTCCGAGTCGAACGGGCTGTAGAGCGGCGATGTCACCTCTTCGGTGTATGAGTAGTATGTCGGTAACGACAACTTGAACGATTTGGGGAAGAAACGGCCGAAGTCAACAGTTCCTGTCAGTGAGTAGCGGTAGTAGTCATCGGTGCGTCGCGATGCCAGCTTGTCCTCGAGACCACCGAAACCGGCTGTCTCAATCTTGCCCTGCGCTGCAAATGAACCGATGTCACTGAGCTTGATGTTGAGGTTTCCTTGTGCCGCCCATCCGCTTTTGTTATTGAAACCCAAAAGACGCATTTCGTTTACCCACACCGTTGCTGATTTTGCGCTCGAACTATTGTTGCGTACACCAATCATCATGACCTTTATCTGACCGATGGAGGGGCTTCCTACGATGCTTATCCTGTTCTTCGGGGTGTCATCATCATACTCGCTGTAGATAGTGGTGTTGCTCACTCCCTCGGCATTGTTGTTGCGCAGAGTGTTGCGCTTTACCTTTATGTTCGTGAGTTTGCTCAGCGGTATGTCAATCATGTTCTCCTGTGGCCATACAGCTGTTGCGGCAGCAGTGCTGTTGCCGTCGTAAGAGCCATGAGGAGTCACGTTCAGCGGAACCTCATACTCATAGTAGTTGCTCTTGTAGTCCGAGCCCAAACGGATGAACAGTGACAGGTCATTGTCCTTCAGCTCGTTTGCTCCGAACTCGGGTGCCTCGGCATGTATATACAGTTGTATGCGCTCATATTGGCGTATATCAAGATTGCTCTTCTTGTATACGGCACGCGACTCCTTGCTGCCGAGATTGCTTACGTTGAGTGAGAGTGCCTGCTCGTTGTCCTGACGCAACTGTGGCTGACTCGGGTCGAGTATGCGGGTAATGCCCGGAGGCAACACATAGTTAACGGGTTTTCTGTCGCCATGCTCCTCTATGCTTACTGCCGATGTGGTCAATTCACCCGATATCGTTGGTGCCGTGTTGAGCTTCGATGCTATGGGCTGCATGTATGGGCGCCAGTCGCCGCGCACAAGCTGCATTGTGGCAAAGCGCAGGGTAACCGGCTTCTGGAACTGCGTCATGTACATACGTATGAAACGTATCGATGTAAAGTCGCGTATCGAGCCAACAATCTTCTCATATTCGTTTATAGGGATACGGAACTTGTACCAGTCGACGCTCTCTGTATTGCCGTTGCGTAGCTTGGTCGTTACGGTACGTTTGTCGGTAATG
Organism: Bacteroidaceae bacterium; assembly: GCA_017536695.1. Classification (GTDB taxonomy): domain Bacteria; phylum Bacteroidota; class Bacteroidia; order Bacteroidales; family Bacteroidaceae; genus HGM04593. The sequence goes on from JAFXGX010000069.1 coordinate 60,453, forward strand.
TAGTTCTTTCCTACCTGCATATCCTCGGGGCGCAGCGATATCCTGTACTGGAAGAAGTTCTCGTACTCATCCATGGTGAAGTCCTGGTTGGCGTCTTCAATGTCAGGTGTGGTCTTTGCTGCGCTGCTGAAGCTGCTGCCGTCCGATGAGGGGGAGTTACCCTCGGTATTGTTGTAGTATTTGTAACGCTCAATGATGCCGCGTTGAGCCGCATCGTAGTCGCCGCCTCTGAAGTAGTGGTAGTTGTCGCCTGCAGGGTCGGCTGCAATGCTGTCATATACCTCGGGGCGCACACGTCCGTTGAGCGCGGCAAGGTAATCCCTGTATACAGGGAAATCGGCTTCATCCGTGCTGCTGAGTCCGTTGAGACCTACATCCTGCTGCTTGCGGCTGTCGTTGTTGTTGTCGAACGCATATACAAGGCTGGTGGTTGTGGGTATACGTCCCCAGGCAGTCTCCTCATAGCTGTATGAGTTGCTGCTTGCCGGAAGGCCGTTCTCATAGAACTTCTTGCCGTCCTTCAAGATGTCCTCGGACACTTCGCCAAGGTTGAAATAGAGCTCGCCGCCCATGCCGGTCTGCTCGTATATGAACGGGTCGAGCAGCCAGAACTCGAGGTACTGTATGTTGGCCCCTTCGAAGTCTGTTGTCGTCAGCTGGCGCGTGATACCTCCCCAACGTTTTTCAGGGTTGTTCAGGCGTCCGTCGTAGTTTACATCTGTGTCAAGGTTGTAAGGACCTCGCTCGTTGGGATAGTATGTGACGTTCAGCAGCGATAGTGTCGATGACTCGCCGTATGTAGACTCCTTGTTGGGGTATAGCTCACGTTCGTAAACCTCGCGCACATAGTGGTTCGACAACTGTTCCAGGTCGCTCTTGATGTGTGCCGGTGTAAGCGATGAACTGCGGCGTGTGAAGAGCGGGTCAATGGTGTACCAACTGATGTGGGCACGGTCATATCCCGTGCGTATGTCGTTTGTAAGGTTACTGTAGGGCATGCCGCTTGGCAAGGCTGCGAGCATCCATTGTGACGGAGACTTGATGTCAATGCCGTTCTCGGTGCTCTCAAAGTCATCAATGTATGATGCCTCGCTCTGTACGTCGCTCGATGTCCCAGCTTCAAGACGTGCGAACTCTGCCGACAGGTTTATTGATGATGGCTCTGTACAACTGAGGAAAGGCAGCTTGTCAATCATGTTGGTGAGCCACTGGCTCTGCTTCTTCCAGCTGAGGTTGAATCCCCATAGGAAATTCTGCAAAGGCTCAGAACCCATGTCAACCTTTGATGTCAGCGGTTTCTCCGAGAGCGACAGCAATGTACCGCCGAACTTGAAGTCGTCCGAGTAGTCATACTTCCAGTTGAGACCGAGCACAGTCTTTCTCTGCATGTTGAAGAGAGTGTTGCTCTCGAGCGATACCTGTACGTTGGTACCTGCGTCTATGATGTTCTGGTTCAGGATTGTTACTGTTCCCGATGAGTAGTCTACCTGGTAGTCGCTGTTTTCAATGAGTGTCACGCCACCGGCGGTGACAACGACAGAGCCCCTCGGTATGTTTGTAGAGCCTGTCTGTATTACGTTAGCCGATGAGCCTGTGTACTCTCCGATGAGGTAGAACTTGTCTTTCTCTGCAATCTGCTTGGCGACGGTCTTTGTCGAGTCGTACAGCTCTTCAAACACATATTTGTCGGCAATGGCATCATTGCCGATTTTCTTTCTGAGGTAACTGCCGAATGGCTCTACCGACGGGAAGAAAATCCTGCCCGAGGCCGCATCTACTGTGTAGCCCTGAATGAAGTCGAATATTCCGTTGGGGTTCTCCTTGCTGTTGTTGCTGTCAAGACGGTCGAGCCCGAGCATCTGTAACAGACTCTCTCCCTTGAGGCCCTGCTCGGGCAGGTATGTTATGTTTGTTCCCAGACTGTCGCTGGCGTAGTATACGTCAAGCTTGAAGTCCGTCTCCTTGAGACTGCGTGTGCCTATTGAGTACACGTTCTTCATCATGAGGTCCCAGCAGCCGTTCTTGGGTGAGCAAGCATTGGGCTTCAGCAACTTCACGAAAAGGGTTGTCTTTGATTCTTTTACGTCGCTCGAGAACTCTCCGACCTGGTATGTTCGTCCGCCATATGTGAATTCGTAGGCAACGGCAAGAATCTCATCGGCACGGAGCGGTGTCTTCAGCGAGATGAAACCGAGTGCGTTGTTAAGGGTATATTCCGATGTAGAAAGCAAACGGGCATTCGACAGTTTTTCGTAGTCGGTTCCGCCGTTCATCCCGCTTATGCTGCCCAGTACGTTATTTACCTGGTCGACGTCACGTATTGCCGAATATGTGCTGTTCATCTGCGAGTAAAGGTTGTTGGCCTCGTTCGCCGGGATTGTCACTCCATTGCTCTGCCACATGCTGTTGCTTATGTGGTTGCCTTCGCCGATGTCGGTGAATGCTACAATGTTGCGCGGGTTGTTGTAGTCGCTTGTCTTGTTGGTAATCCACACCTCGATGCGGTTGATGGTGACTCCCGACAGGATTGTAGGCAACTGGGACATTGAGCGGTCGTAGTTGTCGCGGAAGTAGTGTGCAAGGAAGAAGTGCTTGTTCTCATCGTAGTCAGTTATCTCAATCTCGTATGTGGTAAGCTGTGTTCCTCCTTTTGAACTGACAGTGCTGGTGTTTGATGTCTTCTGCGACACGACGGTCTGCAAAGTAAGCTTGCCGAACTGCAGGTCGGCTCTGATACCGAACAGCGATGATGCGCCCTTGATGAGGCTCGAGTTGGTGGGGAACGAGACGTTGCCGGCCTCGAGCAGCTTTATGACCTCATCCTCCTTGCCGTCGTACTTAAGGTTTATCTTCTTGGCGTCATAGCTGAATGTTGACTCGGTGTTGTAGTTGAAGTCCATGTTCATCTTGTCGCCGACACTGCCTCGCAGGCTGAGATTGATTTTCTCATCGAAGTCGAAACTGTTCGTGTTCCGGCTGCGCGATGGCAACGATGGGTTATCGATGCTCTGGAACGAGTAGCCAATCTTCAACTCGGCGTTTCCTGTTGTCTTGATGCGTACGCCGCCAGGGCCGAAAATCTTTTCGGCCGGTCCCAAGTCGAAGTGCATGTCGGTAAAGTCGAACTTGTCTTTCTTCTTCGACTTCTCCCACTCCTCGTTGCTTTTCTTCCTGAAGTAGCTCTGCATCTGCCTCTTCTCGTGCCACAGCGAATATTCATCGCGGCTCAGCAGCAACGGGGTGCCAAGCAGTGAGCCGCTGCTCAGCTTGGTAGAAATTATGTAGGTACTGTCTTTGTCATTGTAGATGGTGTCGGTGACAATGTTCTGCGGCGATTTCAGGTCAAGGGCATGCCCTTGCAGGTCGTTCACATTGTCGGGTATTGTCTTTGCGACGGGGAACCTTGCGGGCAGGGTGTCATTCTTTGCATTTGCGCTCTGCTGTGTGTTATTGCGCCTTGCCTTGCGTATCGAGTCGGAGCGCACGCTACCCTGCGCAAGTACCATCATACTCGCGAAAAGGATAATCATAAGCGTCAGCGTGCGTCTTTGCATAGTGTGTTTTTCTCTTTTTCGTTTACAGCTGCTTGAGGGCGAGCTTGATGAGTTGCTCGATGGAAGCTCCTGGCTCGCTCTTGGCTATTGACTGCACCACCTTGTTGGCTGCCGAAACCGAGAACCCGAGCATTGCAAGGGCCTGTACTGCGCCGTCGATGTTTTCGTTGTTAACCGGAGCGGCGGCGGGGGTGCTGCTTGCCGTACCGTCATGTATGCCTGCAATCTTGTCTTTGAGGTCAACGATGAGGCGCTGGGCTGTCTTCAGACCTATGCCCTTCACGCTTTTGATAGCAACCTCGTTGCCTGTGGCAATGGCGTCGCACAGTTCGTTTACGGTGAACGCCGACAATATCGTGCGTGCGGTGTTGCCTCCTATACCCGATACGGAAATGAGCAACAGGAACAGTTCGCGTTCGTGCTTGTTGCAGAACCCGAACAACTGGTGCGTGTCCTCGCGGATAACCTCATAGATGTATACCTTTACATCCTTTTTGCCCTGCAGGGCGCTGTATGTGTTCAGTGTGATGCTTGTCTCGTAACCGACTCCGCAGCACTCGATTATGGCAGTGGCGGGGGTAAGCTCGGCAAGTTCTCCTCTCAAATATTCAATCATAGTGTCGCATTTATCTTTTAGAAAACGATGTTTTAACTGATTTATTGCCACAGGAGGCTCTATTTTGCATGTGTGGCGTCAGGTTGTTTCTCATTGTCGTGTCTGGGCTTGTCAATACGCAACACCTGGCTGCAATATTGCATTATGGCAGGGCGATGGGTCACAAAGATGAGTGTCTTGCCAATCTGGCTCTGTGTCAGGCGGCGCAACATCTCCTGCTCGGTCTCCTCATCGAGCGCCGATGTGACCTCATCGAGAATCAGTATGCTGCCGGGACGCAGTATCGAGCGGGCGACGGCTATCCTCTGTGCCTGTCCCTCGCTGAGGCCGCCTCCGCGTTCAGCTATTTCGCTGTCGATGCCGTCGGGGAGGTCATATACATAGTCGGCACATGCAATGTGGAGCGCTCTTCTCATCTGCTCTTCTGTCGCGTTGGGGTCTCCCATGAGGAGATTGTCCCTTATGGTTCCGCTGACAAGAGTGTTGCCCTGCGGTATATATATGAAGTTGCGGCGTGTCAGGGTCGATGAGCGGTGGCTCTCTTTGCCGTTGTACAGTTCGATGTCACCGCTGTTCGGGTTGATGAGTGCCACGAGCAGGCGTATCAGGGTGCTCTTTCCCGCGCCGGTCTCGCCTACAATGGCTGTGCTGCTGTCGGGCGGGAAGTCATAGCTGAAATCATCGAATATCAGCCGGCTCTCATCGGTGTAGCGGAATGTGACTCCTTTGAAACGTACACCCGCAGTGCCTTCGAGCATTATGGCATCGCCTTGTTTCTCAAGCGGAATATCCTCAAGCTCATAGAGGCGCTCAGCAGCTGTCAGTGATGAGACTATGCCGGGGATGAACTTGCTCAGGTCCATGGTCGGGCGCTGTATCAATCCCACAAGCTGCAGATATGCTGTCATGGCACCGAATGTGATTGCTCCTTCCATCAGGCCTGCGGCACCCCATAGGAATGCTACAAGGTATCCTGCGGCGAATCCCAGTTGTATCAGTGTAAATGCTCCCAAAGAGAATTTCGTGCGGCTGGTTACCTGTGAATGCAGTTGCTGTTGCAGCTCGCTCAGCTGTTTCTCGGTTGAACTGTTCTGTTCGAGTGTCTTTATAAGTTCCTTGTGCTGGAGGCTCTCCTGCAGCACCGACTGAATCTTGCTGTCGCTGTCGCGCACATCGCGGTTGAAGCGTCTCATCTTGCGTACATAGAAACGGCTCGCAAAAAGGCACACGGGGAGTATTATCAATATTGACACGGCAAGGACGGGGCTCATGTGGAACAGCAGGAAGAATGATGCCACAAGCTGTATGATTACCACTAATGTCGCAGGAACGCTCTCTGTAATGAGTGCGGTTATGCTGTTGACGTCTCCTTCGAGGCGGTTCGTGAGGTCGCCTGTATGGTGTTTCTGCAATCCCATCCACTCACCACGGAGCAGACGTGCGAAAATCTTGAGTCTCATCCTGTTGCGCACCTTGTTGCCGACAACGGCATGAATCCAACGGCTGACTCCCCGGGAGAGTATCTCAACGAGCATCAGTGCGCCGATGATTACTCCTGTCACTGCAAGCGACCCCTCTTCGACGCCTGTGGCTATATCTATGGCATGTTTGCAAGCGAGCACCCACAGCAGCTGGCATGCAACATCAAGAAAACCCGTCAGGGTGTTGGCTACTGCTTGTCTGCGTGCTCCCTTGGAGTTTCTCCAAAGCCATTTGATAAGATTCTTGGTCTTTATGTCGTTCCTCATTGCCATTAAATAAATCAACAATCTGCGAAATTAGTAAATTTATTAAAATAACAGGCGCGTATGGGAGATTTTGTGAAACTATTCGGCTTTATTTGAGATAGTTTGCCAATATTTTCTTTATTTTGCGCTCTGTTCGGCAATTATTTGTATTTTTGAGATTTTAAGACAAAGCTTGAAACTGTATTGCTGATATATTATGCCTGTCTGAAAAACAAAATAAAACGATATGAGAAAAACAGCCTTTATGTTGCTTGCAACATTTTTTGTATTCCTCTCATTTGGAGAGGCGAATGCCCAGAAATCCTTCGATAAAAACGGCAAGATAGCAGCCGATTTCGAGAAACGCCGCAAGGTCATCGGCAATGAGAACTATTTCGAGGTCTTCAATAGAGCCCTCGAACCGGAACAGCGTCAGGCCATGCAGTTCATGTATGCCTATATGCCTCTTCCCGACATAGCAGATTATTCGGCCGAGTTTCATCTGAACAATGTCAATTATGCACTCAAGGCGCGTACCGAAATGCCATGGGGCAAGAGCGTGCCTGTCAGGGAGTTCCTTCATTTTGTCCTGCCTGTACGTGTCAACAACGAGAACCTTGACAACAGCCGCGAAGTCTTCTTCAACGAGTTGCGCAGCAGAGTAGTGGGGCTCTCTATGCGTGATGCTGTGCTTGAGGTCAACCACTGGTGTCATGAGAAGGTCACATATACTCCAAGCGACATACGTACAAGCTCGCCTCTTGCTACAGTACGCACTGCATACGGCCGTTGCGGCGAGGAGTCGACCTTTACCGTTGCCGCTCTGCGTGCTGTAGGCATTCCTGCACGTCAGGTATACACCCCGCGTTGGGCGCACACCGACAACAACCACGCATGGGTCGAGGCATGGATTGACGGGAAATGGTACTTCCTCGGCGCGTGCGAGCCCGAGCCGGTGCTCAACCTTGCCTGGTTCAATGCCCCCGCGTCACGTGGCATGCTCATGCACACCAATGCTTTCGGCAGTTACGATGGTCCCGAAGAGGTGCTCAGCGTGACTCCTTGCTTCACAGAGATAAACGTTACATCCAATTATGCTCCTGTGGCAACGACAAATGTAAAGGTTGTCGACAAGGACGGCAACCCGGTAAAGGCTACGGTGGAGTTCAAGATCTATAACTATGCCGAGTTCTATACAGCAGCGACAAAGGTGTGCGATGACAACGGCAATACCTCTATCACAAGCGGTCTTGGCGACATGGTCGCATGGGCGTCGAATGACGGCAAGTTCGGTTTCGCGAAATTCGCGGCAGGAAAAGACAGGGAGGTAACTGTAGTCCTTGACAAGGAACCCGGTTATACTGCAACGCTTGAGATGAATATTACTCCTCCCCGTGAGCGCAATACAGTGCCTTTTGTCAGCGAGGAACAGGCAGCCGAGAATGCCCGCCGTTTCGCATGTGAGGATTCAATCCGCGCAGCCTATGTATCAACATTCATTACTCCCGATAAGGCACTTGCCTTTGTGGAGAGCCGCGGCTTCGGCGGCGATGCAAGGGATAACCTTGTCGAGATTCTCCGCAAGTCACGCGGCAATCACGAGACAATAGTGAAATTCCTTGCAAAGACTCCTGTATCGGAACTTCAGCTTGCGTATTACCTGCTTACGGTAGTGTCGGACAAGGACCTCCGCGATGTAAGCCTCGAGGTTCTTGAGGACCACCTCAAGAATACAGCCCTCAACGGCAGCTACGATGAGATATACCGCAACTATATCCTCAACCCCAGAGTAAGCAACGAGATGCTGACTCCTTACAAGTCATTCTTCCGCTCTCAGTTCGATGCCGACAAACGTCAGTTCTTTGCAGGCGACCCGCAGCGTTGGGTCGACTGGTGCCGCGAGAATATTACTGTAAACGGCGAGTGGAATCCTCTCTCGCTCTGCATGTCGCCTAAGGGTGTCTGGGATATGCGTGTAGCTGACCCTCATTCACGCGACATCTTCTTTGTTGCCGGCGCGCGTGCGATAGGTATCCCCGCACGTATCGATGAGGTGACAGGAAAGACCCAGTACATGCCGTCTCTAGGCCGTTGGACTGATGTCAACTTTGAGGAGGCTGTAGCCGAGAATGCTCCACAAGGCAGCATAAGGACAGATTTTACTCCTACACGTTATTTCGACAACCCCAAATACTACTCGCACTTCTCAATCTCAAAGATTGTAGACGGCCGTCTGCAGCTGCTCGGCTATCCCGAGGAGGCGACAACCGTCAATTCACACTTCCGTGACGGTGCTCCTATGGATGCGGGCGACTACCTGATGATGACAGGTACGCGTATGGCCGATGGCGGTGTCTTGGCACACCTTACCTTCTTCAATGTGAAAGAGGGCGAGGAGAATGTGCTTGAGTATGTGCAGCGCGAGAGCAGTGAGGAGTTACAGGTAATAGGTGACTTCAATAGCGAGAATCTCTTCTACGACACAAAAGAAAATCGCGAGCGTTCATTGCTCTCTGCAACAGGACGCGGCTATTATATCATTGCACTCATAGCTCCGGGCAGCGAACCGACCAACCACTTCCTGCGCGATGTGATGCCATACAAGGATGAGTTCGAGAAGTGGGGCCAGAAGATGGTGCTTCTCTTCCGCGACAAGGGCGAGGCAAGCCGCTTTGTGAACGACTTCCCCGACTTGCCCTCAACGGTTGTCTGGGGTACCGACATCGATGACACAATCTACAACGAGATTGTAAGGAACATGAAGCTGCAGAATCCTAACCGTCCTGTAATACTTGTAGCGGATACCTTCAACCGAGTGGTCTTCATGTCACAGGGCTATTCGATAGGTCTCGGCGAACAGCTCTACAAGGTTATCAACAAGTTGCGTTGAGTATATAAGTAGATTCATTGTTTTATGGAAGAGAAAGGAATGCAGCCCGAGAGCTACAATTACACCAGGGCTATTAAGCGCATTGAACAATGCGGGGATAATATTGAACAGAAGAAGGAGTGTCTGCGTGCCATGCTGCAGTGTGGCTACGATTGTTACGATTGCGGCATTGGAATGGAGTATGATGCGTTGAAATATTTCGAGTTTGTGCTTGAGCAGACCACGGTGTCCGATGACGGGCTCGTGTTCTTCAAAGAGGGACTTGAAGAGATAGCGCGTGATGCATACAAAGGGAACAGTTCCCTCTCTTCCTGTGAAAGTGATTATATATGGGAGAAGAGTGCAATGGTCCGCATGAAATACAAGACATTGTTCGAATGAAAGCCCTTTATACATGAAACATGCCAGGCTGCAGCCTGGCATGTTTCATGTATAAAGAATGTAGTGCACTTATCCGATACTCCCGACTATTCTTCTTACTTCCTCGGTGCATGTCTCCTTGCGTGCGTACTCATCGCTATTGGGGTTGCCCATTGAGACACCGCTATGACGGAACTTCATGCCACTGCCTACACTCTTGCGTGCCGATGCGTGAATCTCCTTTGCGCCTGTGGCTTTCAGGATAGTCGCTGCGTTGTCGCTGTTCACTCCGCATCCGGGCATTATTATTATGCGTCCGTCAGCCTGTTCTACAAGTTCTTTTAGTAACGGTACCCCGGCAAGCGCTGTTGCAGCCTGACCGGATGTCAGCACTCTGTTACAACCCATAGCAATGAGCTCCTCAAGGGCTTTGTGCGGGTCGCGGCACATATCAAATGCGCGGTGGAAGGTAACGCTCATTCCGTCGGCTGCTGCAATAAGGCGTTTGCATAGTGCAGTGTCAATGTCGCCTTCTGCCGTGAGCGCGCCTATGACTACGCCGTCTGCACCCAGCTGTTTGCAGGTACGTATGTCCTGTTCCATGCATGCGGCCTCATAGTCATCGTATAGGAAATCTCCGCCTCGGGGGCGTATGATTACGTTGAGGGTAAGTCCCTCTACTTTGCGTGCTTCGGCAATGAGACCCGCCGACGGTGTTACTCCGCCTATCTCAAGCGCGGCACACAACTCAATGCGTTGCGCTCCGCCGTCGCGTGCCGCAACGGCGCTTTCTACGCTTCCTGCGCAAATTTCAAGTATAGCCATGATGTTAAACGTAAAACTGAAAAGTGTTTAAACTTTTGTCAATGCCGGCAGCGCCTCAATTGTTTCCCAACTCCTCCGTCACTGCACTTTGTTTGTGTCACCTTAAAAAGCGGAGGAGCTTTTCCTTCTGTTTCTACTTTGTTACAAGTTCAATGATATAATCTACGCCTGTAGGCACCTCGTCAAACATCAGCTTCACGCCCTCTTTGGTCTTCTTGAACTTGACAGGCTGCTTGTCGGCATATGTGAATGCCTTCTTCACTTTGCACTCAAGCGGAAGGTTCAGTTCCTTTTCGGCAAGGTCGAATATGTGCACGAACAGACGGTTGCCCTTACGTGTGGTAACACCCCAATCCTGTGCGGGGATGTCACCCGCAGTAGTGCCGTATACGGTCTCGCCGTTGGCGCGCAGCCACTCGCCCATCTCCTTCATGCGCTCAAGCGCAGCAGCGGGTATCTCGCCGTTGGGCTGGGGACCTACATTGAGCAGCAGGTTCGCACCCTTGCCCGATGTGCTGATGAGCAGTCGTAACAGTGTCTCGGTGCTCTTGTAGTTCTGGTCAACGAGCTTGTAGCCCCACATTCCGTTCATTGTCTGGCATGTCTCAAGCGGCAGACGGCTTACTTCCTGTCCGCTGAGTCCCGCCTTGTTTTCGCCCGGGAGGTCGCGCTCGAATATCTGTATGTCCTCGCCCGGGTTGGGTACCTCGTGGTGGTTATTGCCGATGAGGCATGCGGGCTGCAGACGGTGTATCATGGCATACTGCTCGTCAAGCTGCCAATTGAAAGGTATTGAGTCCTGGTCGCGGTCCCACTTGCCGTCGAACCATATTGCACCAATCTCGCCATAGTTTGTGAGAAGTTCGGTAAGCTGCTTGTTCATGAAATCGTAGTATGCGGGCCAGTCGGCTTTGGCTTTGTCGCGCCCGATGACCTGTGTGCCGGTGCGTCCCAACGGATACTCATCGCGTGCCCAGTCGATGTGCGAGTAGTAGAGATGCAGCTTGATGCCCTGCTTGTGGCACTCCTCGGCAAGTTCCTTTATGACATCGCGGCCGAATGGGGTCGCATCGACAATGTTGTAGTCGCTCTGCTCGGTATCCCACATTGAAAAACTGTCATGGTGACGGCTTGTGAAACAGATATATTTTGCTCCTGCATCCTTTATTGCCGATACCCATGCCTTTGCGTCAAAGCGGTGGGGATAGAATGCATCGGCAGCCTTTGCATACTCGTTCTTGTCAATGGGGAAGTTCTGCAGGTACCACTCGCCCTGTGCGAACATACTGTATATGCCCCAGTGGATGAAGATACCGAACTTGCTGTCGGCGAACTCTTGGCGTGCCTTCAGGTTTTCGGGGGTCGGTGTATACTGCGCCTCCTGTGCGTTGGCCGTTGTTGAAACTAACAGCAGCGAAGACAATGCTCCTGCCTGGATTATTCTCTTTAGGATATTCATGGTTATTGTGGTTTTGTTCTGTTTATTGCAAAAATAAGTTAAGCTCCCGAAAAGTACAAATTATTTTTTGTGTTTGGCTGTTTCGGTGCTAATTTTGCATGCAAATGAAAGAATGAGTATGGAATTGAATTTTTCGGGAATAATAATAGGTGTTGCCACTTTCCTTGTAATCGGGCTTTTTCATCCCCTTGTCATCAAGGCTGAGTATTATATCGGAGTAAGGAGCTGGTGGCTTTTTCTGCTCCTCGGAATTGTCGCGGGCATCGCTTCGCTGCTGGTTGCGGACCTGACGCTTTCAATAATCCTTGGCGTGGTGGCATTCTCATCTTTCTGGAGCATAGGCGAGGTATTCGCCCAGAAGAAAAGGGTCGAGAAAGGGTGGTTCCCTGCCAATCCGAAGAGAAAAAACAGATAAAATGCTGCAATGATGATGTATTCGAGAATATTGTATATCGCCAACCTAGTGCTGTTTGCGGTGGCGTTGTTCATAACATATATACCTGGTCTTGAGGGCGTTTGCTCATGGGTCACTCCGCCGTTCCTGCTCTTTATGGGATTGTTGTTCGCGTTGTTGTGCGGGCAGCCGTTTCCCGACTTCAATAAAAAGTGTTCCAAGATGTTGCTGCAGTATTCTGTGGTTGGACTCGGTTTTGGAATGAACCTCGGGAGTTCTCTCGCTTCGGGAGCCTCGGGCATGGCATTTACCATTGTCTCGGTGTTCGGGACCCTTCTCCTTGGCTGGGTTGTGGGGCGCAGGCTGTTGAAAGTTGACCGCAATACCTCTTATCTTGTCAGTACGGGAACTGCTATCTGTGGCGGCAGTGCGATAGCAGCTGTGGGGCCGATAATAAATGCAAAAGGCAGCGAGATGTCGGTGGCATTGGGTACTGTCTTCATCCTCAATGCAGTTGCACTCTTCATATTCCCCGTGATAGGGCGCGCGCTTGGGCTCAGTGATGCCGATTTCGGTACTTGGGCGGCAATTGCCATACATGATACAAGCTCGGTGGTGGGAGCGGGTGCCGCGTACAGCGAGGCTGCGCTTGAAGTGGCAACGACAATAAAACTCACACGTGCTCTGTGGATTATCCCTGTGGCGATATTCACCGCTTTCCTCTTCCGCAGCAAGGGCAGGAAAGTCGCAATCCCCTGGTTCATCCTGTGGTTCATAGTGGCAATGGTGGTAAATACCTATCTGCTCGATTCTGTTCCACAGGTAGGCAGGACTATCAATGGTATCGCACGCAAGTGCCTGACACTTACTATGTTCTTTATTGGCGCATCATTGTCGGTCGATCTCCTCAAGCAGGTAGGTATCAAACCTCTGCTTCAGGGTATTCTGCTGTGGGTGCTTATAAGTGTAGGTTCGCTGCTTTATATCATTCTTGTGTAAGTGTCAGCTGAATACCGGCAAGCCTTTTCACAAGGGAGTCCTTTACAGCAGTAAATGCCTCCCTGTTTGCCTCGCTTATCGGCATCTTGGGCTGTGACTTTATTGTCAGCGGGTTGACGGGCTTGCCGTTCTCATGCACGCGGAAATCAAGGTGCGGTCCTGTCGACAGTCCTGTGGAGCCTACATATCCGATTACCTGTTTCTGCTTGACGAAATCGCCCTCTTTCAGCCCCTTGGCAAACTTCGACAGGTGCATGTAGGTTGTCGTATATGTGCTGTTGTGGCGAATCTTTATGTAGTTGCCGCCACCGTTGGCCTGATATCCTTTCTTTATGACCTTACCGCTTCCTATGGCGTATACAGGAGTGCCGGTAGGTGCCGCATAGTCCACTCCATGATGCGCGCGGTAACGCTTCAGTACAGGGTGGTAGCGGCTGTTCGAGAATTTCGATGATATGCGGTAGAAGTCAAGCGGAGCCTTCAGGAACGCTCCTTCAAGGCTGTTGCCGTCAATGTTGTAGAAGAGTTCTCCCTCCTCGCCCTGTGTGAACGGTATTGCATATACGGTATTGCCCGATGCGCAGAACGATGCCGCATCGATGCGGTAGTTATTCAGCGGTGTCTCATCGACATATTCCCGCGAATATACAAGGCGGAACTCATCGCCCTCCTGTATGCCGAAAAAGTCGATTGACCAGCCGAAGATGTGCGACATGAGTACTGCCAGCTGTGGCGATGTACCGCTACTTTCCATAGCGACCCATAACGAAGAGTTTACACGCCCGGCAACCTCTGCAGTTCTCCATGATGTGGGCTTCTCGTGTCTTGTGGCACACAAGCCATTGGCTATGTCAAAGGTCACGTAACTTTTGGGGCTGGTCTCATATATAAAATATCGCGCAGTGCTGTCTCTGTCGCACAGCATGGCGCATGCCTGTCCCGGACGAATCTTCCTTTCATCGAATATGCTGTCAGGGCATTGTGTAAGGTCATGTATCTGCTGTGCACTGAAACCGAACCCGAAAAGGACCTCGGCAAGAGTCTCCTTCGGCTTTATGGTGTCGTATGTAACGATGAATTCCTCAATCGGCAGCCCGTATTTCATTACAACGGGTTTTGCAGGGATAGTATCCCCTATAACGGTATCGGTCTGTGAGAGTTCATCTGTGTTGCCTTTTCCTGTGTTGTGGATGAGGAGCAGTGCTGCCCCGAGAACAAGAAAGAGCATTGCGGCAATTATGGCGATTCTGCTTTTTTTCATCGTGCTTTTTGTGTTGTTTCATAATTCTGCACGAAGATACGGTATTTTGCCGAGTTCTGAAAAAAATATAAATCTGCTATTAAATATTTTACATTTTATTGTAAAATTATAACTTTTAATATCTTTGCAATCGGCTAACTTTGGCCTATTACGTGCAAGAACAAACTACTAACTATAAATTATGAAAAGAATTTCAAGATTACTTTCTGTCGTGTTCACGCTTGTCGCGTGCCTATTCACGACAACAGCCTATGCTCAGGGTCTGGAACCCTCTGCCATGACTATCTACCGCATCGAGAACCTTTCCAATGGGAAGTTCCTCTCCAATGGCGATAATGTGAACAATGACGCGAGAATCGTATTTGCCAATAACAATGCTTCCAGCGCGGGGCAGGAATGGGCACTCTACTCAACCGAAGTTGAGGGTGTCATAATCCTTGTTAATCCTACATCGGGCAAGGCACTTGACATGGCACCAGGCGTGGGTTATCCTGTACAGTGGAACTATGAACCGGCAAACCCCAACCAGCGTTTCAAACTGATTGAGGTTGAACCCGATGTCTATAAGTTGGCGAATGCCGCGAATCCCTATCAGTATCTCACGTCTGCTTCAAACGGTTATCCAATGATGATGTCCGGTGTTTCGGGCGATGCAATCCTGTTCCGTTTCCACGATACAGGCAAGCGTAAGGCGCTCCCGCCTACATCGGGCAAGACATTTGTCATCAGCAATGTCGCAAACAAGGAGGTCCTCACGGCTCCCGAAGGCTCGGGACTTGCCGACTATGTTTATTCAAAACCATACGTTGAGGGTGACGAGGGCCAGATGTGGAAAATTTCTTCGGGCAAGAATGCTCTTATATTCACTGTACACAGTTGTGACCTTTCGCTTGATATGTATCTTAACGAGGAGAATACAAGAGAAAAGTCTCCATTGCTGTATACGAAAGATACAGAGAACTACAATCAGAATGTGTATGCCGAGGAGGTGGGCGACGGAACTTTCCGTCTTTACGGTATCTACCAGAATACGAAATACTATATAAAATCTGTTGCAGGTCAGCAGCTTGTCGCAACCCCCGATTTGGGTGGTGAAGATACAAAATTCTTCTTCACCGAGGTTCCTGCCCCATTGGGCGACTACTGGGAGAACCAGCAGATATTCGAGGAGAACAAGGAGGCGGCTCATGCAACCTTTATCCCTTATACATCAACGGTGGCAATGCAGGAGGATGCGAACTATGAGTTCCCATGGCTCACTCCCGAGAAGGCCGATTATCTTTCACTCAACGGCACCTGGAAATTCAATTTCGTGAAGGACCCGTCTGCACGTCCAAAGGAAGATACATTCTGGGGTGATGATGTGGATGTTTCAGCCTGGGATGATATTGATGTCCCCTCTTGTTGGGAGATGAAAGGTTATGACCTTCCGCTCTATGTGAACGTGGAGTATGCCTTCCACAACAATCCTCCCTATGTCGCAAACAAGGTTGAGGGCGTGGGCGATAACCCTGTGGGCTCTTATCGCCGTACATTCACTCTTCCCGAGGGTTGGGATGCAAAGAATGTCTTCCTGCACTTCGATGGCCTCTACAGTGCTGCGTTCGTTTGGGTAAACGGCAAGTATGTGGGTTATACTCAGGGCGGTAACAACGACCATGAGTTTGATATCAGCGCCCATGTCCGTACGGGAGAGAACAACATATGCGTGCAGGTGTTCCGTTGGAGTGACGCTTCGTATCTTGAGGGTCAGGATATGTTCCACATGAGTGGCTTGCATCGCGATGTATATCTCTATGCGACACCAAAGACATTTGTCCGTGACCATTATATCACAAGCACCCTCAACAGCACATACAATGGCGGAAGCATGAATGTTGCCATTGAGGTTGACAACCGCACAGCTGTGGCTGCAAGCAAGACCATTGAGGCTGAACTTATAGCTCCCGACGGTACTGTTGTCGCTACAAAAAGTGTGAATGTTGATTTGAACGAAGGCGCTAAGGTTAAAGAGTGCAACATCCTTTTCGATGGTCTTTCATCATTGCAGGCATGGACAGCCGAGACTCCTAATCTGTATACTGTTGTCGTGCGTCAGAAAGATGCAGACGGCAATGAAGAGATGGTATTCTCTACTAAATATGGTTTCCGTCATGTTGAAATCAAGAACGGTGTCGTTCTCATCAATGGTCAGCGTGTTTATTTCAAGGGTGTGAACAATCAGGATACCCATCCTCTCCATGGGCGTGCCATTGACATGGCAACGATGCTCAAGGATGTCGAGCTGATGAAGCAGGCCAACATAAATACAGTGCGCACAAGCCACTATCCACGTCAGGCGAAGATGTATGCGATGTTCGACTACTATGGTCTTTATGTCATGGATGAGGCCGACGTGGAGTGCCACAAGAGTTGGAGCGAGATGAAGAAGAACAGTATCTCTAACGACCCGACCTGGCAGGCGCAGTATGTCGACCGTACGGTACGCATGGTCTACCGTGACCGTAATCACCCTTCAGTGGTCTTCTGGTCACTCGGTAACGAGTCGGGTGTGGGTGTGAACTTCGATGCCACATATTCAGCTGTCAAGGCTCTCGATTCACGTCCGGTGCACTATGAGGGCTATTCTAACGAGAACTCGGCGAATAATACCGATTTCGATTCAAAGATGTATCCTAATCTCTCTTATACCCAGAGCCATTGTGCCAACAGTATCGGTGGCGAGCCGTTTTTCCTTTGCGAGTATGCGCATGCAATGGGTAACGCAGTGGGTAACCTACAGGATTATTGGGATATAATCGAGGGCAGCAAGTACGGTATCGGTGGCTGTATTTGGGACTGGGTAGACCAGTCAATCTATGACCCGCAGGCGATAAAGAACGGTCAGTTGGAGAAGAACGGCTTCCCGCACTACACAAGCGGATATGACTATCCGGGTCCTCATCAGGGTAATTTCTGTAATAACGGTATCATAACAGCCGACCGCGCATGGACACCGAAACTTACCGAGGTAAAGAAGGTCTACCAGTATGTAAAGTTTACATACAGCAATGGCAATCTTTCAATAAGGAACAAGTACAACTTCATTAATCTTGATGGGTTCTCACTCCGTTATGCACTTCTTTGCGACGGTACTGTTGTCGAGGAGGGTGAGATGGAAATGCCTTCAGTAGCTCCGGGTGTGACAAAGAGTGTCCAGTTGGGCATCGCAACCGGGTTGGAGAGTGGCAAGGAGTATACACTTAATGTTGAACTTCTCAAGAAAGATGCCGAAATCTGGTGCGAGGCCGGTTATCCTATGGCAACAGAACAGTTCGTGCTACAGGCGCGTACATCCTTGGCGACAGCCCCTCAAGGTGGTGAGATCCTGACTGTGGACAAAAGCAACGGCATCTCTGTAACAAACGATAACATCAGCTTCAAACTCGATGCTCAGGGATTTGTGAAAGAGTGGATTGCCAACGGTGTTCAGGTTGTAGAGCCGGGTAACTTCCCAATCTACAGCAATATCCGCTGGATTGAGAACGAGAGCCCTTATGGCGAGCATGTGTTCGGTGACAAGAGTGCATCAATCAACTCCGCAACAGTCACAAGCGCACTGTCGGGCGACGGCAAGACATGCAATATCACAGTGAACGTGCAGCACGGCAAGTGTCCTTATGTGATAACATACACTGTATATTCGAGCGGTGTAGTGGATATGAAGGTCGATTACAGCCCCAAGACAAATGCATTGCGCCGTGTCGGTCTTGACATGATATTCCCGGCAGGCTACGAGAACCTCGAGTACTACGCAAAGGGCCCTTGGGAGAACTACATAGACCGTCAGACAGGTTCGTTCCTCGGACGTTACACTACAACAGTGGACGACATGTTCGAGATGTATGCACATCCGCAGTCACACGGTAACCGCATGGCACTGCGCGACTTTACTTTGTGGAACCCTGAGAACGGCAACGCTATCAAGGTTGAGACTGAGGGCGAGGTGTCATTCTCGCTGTCACACTACGACCAGACACGGTATCTCGTTCCCGAGCTTCACCCATGGGATTTGAAGAAGGATGATGTTGTTTATGCTACATTCGATTACATGCAGCGCGGTATCGGTAACGGAAGCTGCGGTCCGGGCACAGAATTTAAGTATTACTGCCCATATTCTCCAGTGTCCCATAAGTTGCGCATCAGCACAATCAATGGCGAAGAGACAGCTATTGAGAATGTCGGTATCGGTGCATGTGGCGTGGAGTATGATGCCGCATCGCAGCAGGTAAGGTTCTATGGCTTGCCCGCAGATGCAGAGGTTACAGTCGTTAACTTCGGCGGTGTTCAGGTCGGCAATGCGGTAGCTGTTGGTGGCGAGGCGACAGTTTCGCTCGCGGCACAGCCAAAGTCACCTTATATCGCAATCATAAGAAGCGGTAACAACGTACGTTCGCATCGCTTCATCAAGTGGTAATATGAAGAACTTGTAATCATCGGCAGGTCCTGTAAATCTATCAGGTTTATGGGGCCTGCCTTGATATTTGACATTAAGATATGGAAAGAAAAAAGCCTGTTATACGCAAGGCGGAGCGTGAAGATGTGGCTCTTGTCCTTGAGTTCATTAAAGGGATTGCGAAGTATGAAAAGATGGAGAACGAGGTTGAGGCTACGGTTGAACTCCTCGAAGAACAGTTGTTTGATAAAGGGCGTGCCGAGGTAATTTTCGCAATGGAGGATGGAAAAGAGGTCGGTTTTGCACTCTTTTTCCATAATTTTTCAACCTTCGTAGGGCGTGGCGGCCTCTATCTTGAGGACCTGTATGTCTATCCCGAATACCGCGGCAAGGGGTATGGTAAGGCCTTGTTCCTTGAACTTGTAAGGATTGCCAATGAGCGTAAGTGCGGCCGAATGGAGTGGGTATGCCTCAACTGGAACACCCCCAGCATAGAGTTTTACCGTTCCATGGGAGCCGTTGCACTTGATGAGTGGACAACGTACAGGCTTACAGAAGGGACTATTGAACGATTGACGAACAACGGTTAACGAAGTTGTAAGGGCGGGGTCAGCCGCCCGTGACAGAAACGCATCTATAGGAAAAGATAGAATCTTTGAGACCGCCTTATCGCAACCTGCTGCTGCACCACAAGAACTCCCTCCCATTTCGGGTATTTGCCTTTGGCGAATTTGCTCCCGTTCGTTGTGTAATTACAAACAAGCTCGCATTACACTCACTTACTCGCAACTTTGTCCTCTTTAGAAAGCAGGAGAGTTTGCATAAAAAAAGAGCAGATTAATCTGCTCTTTTGTCTCATAGTGCAAATTTGTGACAAATTATCGGCACAGCCAACTTTAAACGAGACTTTCTAAAGGTGGTAGATTTCGTTCATTACTTGAAAGCAGAGGGTTACGATATGGTGACTTTTAAGAAAGTTCGTGATGACCTCTGAAAATTGATCGTCAAATAGGTTTCAATTCAACAGTCAGCACCGATACGCTCGGCAAGTTCCGCCTGTGTCAAACGTGCGTTCTTACGAGCATCGAGCAATATCTGCGCATTGTATTCTTCCCAAGCCTTTGCAGTAGCCTCTGCACGACTTTGAGTACCAACCTCGCCAAATTCCCTTGCAAGTTCGGCACTTACATCATAAATTTCATTCTTTTTGCTCATGATATCCTGTTTTGTCATTCAATATCAGAATACGACTTCCAAGTATCCGGCTCCAATCTTGTGTATCTCCTTCAAAATCTGTTCTTCACGTTCTTTTGAGGGTTTCTTGAAACCGTTTATATAGTTTCTCAACAAAGAAGCATTTATATTTATGAGTTTGGCAAACTCTGCAATATTCAGTTCCTTATGTGTTAAGAAAAACCTTTGTAATGGTGTTGGTTCTGCATCCTCGTATTCAAAACTCTCAAAACTTATATCTTCATCAAGCTCTCTCCAATGAATGCCATCAAGGCCAATAGTGTATTTCATACGTTCTTCTTCATCTGCAGACAGCAAGTGCGGATACCAAAGCAGGGATTGGCGATACTCTTTACCATTATTATCTACTCCATATACATAATCCTTGTCAAACCAGACTCTAACAATCTTCATGTCCTTATTCCTCCTTTCCAAAATACTTAATCCAATGCTTGATTATAATGTCCTGATTATAGTCAATAACCTCTTTAATCTTCTTAAGGTCATTGCTTTTGATATTATAAACTGTTTTTAGCACAAATTCATCTTCTACTAAATCGAACTTTGCCATACCGTCGTTGCCTTCTACGTGAACGTGTAATGGCTCATGTTCTCTGCTATAAAAGAAAAATGAAAATCCGTAAAATCTAAAAATTTCAGGCATATTGTATATAGTTTCATTACTGCGAATATAGGTATTATTTTTAATACCTGCAAATAAAAATGCTACTTTTTAGCAATTACATATAAAAACTGTGATTGTGCTCCATGTTTACGCTATAAATGGGTGAGCTTTACAAGGTTGGTAATGGTATCAAAAGCAAAATAACCTCAACGCCCTGAATTTTGTATTAAATAAAATGTATCAAAGTAATCTTATAAATGACTACCTTGATACATCCTTTTTGTGTGGCGAATTTACTCTTTATTATTTTCCCATTCCAGATGGTATTGAAACCATTTTTTATTATGTGCGCCTAACGCTCCAATTTGTCGAGGATGAGCTAAAGGAAGAACGTTCATTTTTATGCCATTGATAATTGCCTTTGAGGGATTCCCATATCCATATATCTCTACATATTCTTGCAATGACGTGTAGTTTACCTTGGTTATTCTATTTAAGAACTGCTGAATGGGAATATCACCCAGCAAAACAATTAAACTTGCTTTTGATTCGCTCAGCTCATTGAGAATCTCTTTACTTCTATTATGGTCACAAAAGACAGTTGGTCGTTTAGGAATCGTAACGTGATTGAGGCCGTATTGCTTTATTATAGGCTCATATTTTGCTTCCAGCACTTTAATCTGGCTTGCATTCAGACGTGTTTCAGGCAATAAATCACATAACCAAGCATCTTTCCTCATATATCCCAACGGTGCAAGAATATGTTCATCCAGAACTTTTGCAGAAGGCCCATTTAAATGACTCCCTGCTGGCTCTAAAGTCCCAAGCTCATCTGGTATATGGATTTTACTGATAATTTCCTTGGCTTCATCAGGGTTACCATCCCAAAAAATTCTTGGTTCACTTGCAACGGCCAATGCCTGACATACAATTTCGTTCCCTTTTTTCCATTTTGCATGCACAGCACTGGCATATACACCAAGGACAAATACCTGCTTTGCTGTTCTGTCTTTTTGTACTAACGGTTTAACTATTTCTCCAAAAGGATATTTGTATTCCATAAATTCTAAATTATCGGTGTAAATATAGCGATATGCTTGCTGACCGCAACCGCAGGGCTTTAGGAACTCCTCCGTCACTGCGTGACACCTTTTCTTTAAAAAGCGGAGGAGTTTGCATAAAAAAAGAGCAGAAAACTCTGCTCTTTTGTCTCATCGTGCGCGTGATAGGACTCGAACCTACACGTCGCAAAACACCAGATCCTAAGTCTGGCGCGTCTACCAATTTCGCCACACGCGCGATAAAACTTAGTTTACGGATGCAAAGGTAGTACTTTTTTTCAAGAAACAGCTACGATTCATGAAAATATTTCAGTAGTGTGTCATCTGACTGTTATATGATAACATTTCTGCTTTTTCTCGAATTTTACGTAGCACCTTTTCTCTTTCTGTAATTTATATAATGCTTTTGAAAGATTCTCTCTCAGCTCCTTGTTGCTCTTGAAGGTGGATTTGAACTTTACATACGATATGTCAAAGGTCGTTCCGTAGCAGTGGCAGGAGTTTGTCGTTGCATTGCTGTTGGTTTTTTGCAGTTTGGCGATATCCTCCTTTGTTCTCAGCACGCTTGTTACCTCGAACCGTGAACTGTTTCCCGAGAGAGCCTGAAAGGATTCTGCCAAATCTTCGAGCAACTCTGTGGCTTTGGGTACCAGATAGGGAACAGAGTGGTCAAGTTTCCTTACATGATATTTGTCATTTGATGAAATATGTACAAGCCTCTTTCCGTTGAGGATTGCCGATTCTGCATCTTTTCTTGTCTCCAATGGCTGGATGCCGTTCTTCATTGCAGCCTTTATCTGTACACTTTGTGTGTCGTTGAATTCTCTTTCGTAGTTGTTCATGCCGGTTCTTGCCGGTTCCATCTTTGGAACTATGTAGAATACGAGTAACGACATTGCGAGCGGAATTGCCTGCAGACCGATGATGTTTATTACTGTTCTCCTGTTTTTCAGCTTCAGAAGTATAATGGCGACTATTGCCAGATATAACAGTATAATGCCAACTGCGTACAGCCAGTATGTTCTGGGTATATGCAAATGGGTGTATGCGTGTCGCAATGCAAATACAGATATTATGAGACTGAATAATGAAAGCAGATATTTGCCGATGTTTATGAGTTTATCCATGCTTTGTGTTTTTCATTCTTTCTTCTGTTCTGTTCCGTTGTTTTCATAAAACATGAGTATCGCCTGTCGGGCCTCCTCTATTATGGTGTCACGACCATTGTTCCAATCCTCGCTGGTGATGTCTACCTTTACGTCCGGCTCAATGCCGAACTCAGTGTGGTTGCCTTGGGCATCGAGTATGGGGCATGCCGAGAATCTGACGCTCCAGCCGTTCGGCAGTGTGCTGTTTAGAGGCATGCCGCTGCCGCCGCCTGTCCTGTCGCCCATGATTGCCACGTGGGGCAGCTCGCGCATCATCATAACGAAGTAATTGGCTGCGCTGTATACGCCCCTGTTGGTGAGTACAACCACTGGGCGGAGCCATATGGCACCTTTTGATGGCTCAAGGTACAGCCTTTCGGGCTGCGACAGGTCGTAGTGTCCTTTGCCTGTCTTGTGCTGTATGTATCCGCAGTGTATCTTCTCCTTGGTAAAGTGCGACGCCAGTCTCTCGGCGGCAGTGAGCATGCCGCCGCCGTTGTCGCGTATGTCGAGCACAATACCTTTGGTGTGCTTCAGGTTCATGAGCATTACCGAGAGGTTGTCTGCGCTGAACCCGCTTGCGAAGCTCTCTACATAAACATACCCGATGCTGTCGGGCAAGGCCGTGTACTTTATCCCGTTGGTAATCCTGAAGTCGTGCCCCAGGTAGTTGCGCTGGATGGAGTCGCTGAAGTTCTTCGGGTAGTCGAGCTTCCAGTCCCAGTAGAATTTTGTGCCGTATATTGATGATAGGTTCACATGTCCGTCACGCAGCTCGGCAATCATATCTCCGAGAACGTCAAACAGCAGTGCCTCGCTCTCTGTCTCATTTACAATGGGCCTGTATTTCTCATACACAGCGTTCCAGTCGAGGCCAAACTCCTCTTCGGCTTCAGGGAAAAAGCAGTAATGCTCATCCATGATGCTCCACAGCGCCTCGAAATTACCGCGCGGTGTGTTGGCGAACTCATCCTCCTCGATGCAGCCGATGAGTGTGAACGGCAGGATAATATATAGCAGTAATTTTCTTGTCATATCAGTTGTCAGTATGGAGAGTAAGCCTTGATGCTATTCTCCTGTTTTACCTTGAATATTGTCTTTACAAAGCCAAGCGAGATAGCATGGCGGTATATGTGGCAACGTATGCCGTTTATGTCGCTCTGGTATATGTCGCCAGTGTATGCAATGCGTAGTGTGCTGCTGTGGTGTCGCCAGCGTAGCGGTATGTCAAGTGAGAGCATCTGTCGCCACGAAGGAGAGTTGAACGGGTGGGTGAATGCTACGACACCGTCGGCATGTCCAAGGCCGAATATCTCGTAGTAGCTCTGTCCGAACTCAGGTGCGAACATCGCTCCTGCAAGTGGCAAGTCGAGCTGAAGACGTGCTGTCAACTCTTTTCTGAACAGTTGGAAGTGGTATATGGCCATGCCCGATGCTGCCAATGCGGTACGCAGTTTCACAGCCACGGGGTTGTTGCCGTTGTTGGGGACGTAGAGCGTACCGCCTTCGAGTTGAATCTGCGCTCCTGCCAATAGCTTCAGGCTGTTGCCTATGTCAAACGTGTGGTAGCCGCCCCATGAGTATGCCCCCATGGCTACAATCTCTCCTGTGTTGCCGAGTGTGGTGTAACCCACTGTGCCGTTGAACATTGTCTGGAATTTCCAGCGGTACTTCCCGGTACGTGCGTCGCGGAAATTCTCATGCTGCATGTAAAGTCCGCCGCCGGTGTAGTCGTACCCGCTGAGGTATGTGTCAAGGGCATTGATGCCCGAGAGTCCGAAGGTGGTACTCTTGACTACAATCCTCTCGGGGATGATGCTGTCGGCAACAAAATGCTGCGCCCTTGACGCTGCCGGCATTACCAGCAGTGCAAGGGCTGCAATTATGATTCTTATGGCTTTCATTATTATCGGGACGAGAGTGTCGTATAATAATTATTCAACTCTTCCTCGCTGTTATTGAGGTTGTTAAATGGTTATTGACTCGTTCTTTATTCGCGGCATGAATTTCATCCATGCTGCGTGCGACCAACCGCTAATGAACTCACCGATAACAAAACTGCATGCAGTTTTGTTATTCTTCACCAAACAGAGTCAGCTGTTCCGGACTGTCGTTGTCGGGCTCCTCATTCTCGGGCTCTTCTACAATCTCGGGTGGCGGGGGGAACTTTGTGGGCTCAAGTTCTATAATCTCATCTATCTCATATGTGGTCAGACGCTTGCCGCGTGCCTTGTAGCTCTTCACCCCAATGAACTCATCAACCTCAATTACCAGTGGCTCGCGGAAGTTGTCGTTGCCGCCGAACATTACCTGTATGCGCGGGAACGGTGTCTCGGAGAACCATATGAGTTCGTTATCCTTGTTGTCGCCGAAACAGTTCTGACGGCGTGGGCTCTGCTCAAGGGTAAAGCGCTTGATGTAGGGGTATCCCTGCTGGCTGGCGTCGTAGAGGGCGGCACTCCACACCTTTGCGGGGTCGAACTTCTCTATTACCATGAGGTCATCCTCGTAGTGGTTGTTGAGGTCTATCGGGGTAACGTAGAACTCGCCGTTCTTGCGTATTGCCAATATCTTGTCATCGTTGCCGAACTCGCCCAGGTACTCTCCATGGTTGTCGAAGTTTATGCACAGTATGTCACGGTCGAACCAAACCTTGCGTCCGCCGAGCGTTGAACTGCCGTGCTTCTTGAGCGTTATGCGCAGTACCTCGTTCTTTGTGAGGATGTTGCCCATTGACTGGCGACCCTTGATGGCGATGTCGCTGAAGTCTTTCTCTATTATCGAGTTTCTCAGGCGCGGGTTGGGCTTGAGCAGTACCTTGATTATCTCGGCCTCTCCGTTGGGATTGGCTGTGAAGTATGCGACCTTTGAGCCCGGTGTGCCCTGTGTCAGGTCATACTCGCGGTCGCGTGTCATGCCTGTTGCAGCAAAACGCTTTATATAGTGTATGCCGTTCTTGCCGTCACGGTAAACCACGTTGTATATGGTGCGTTTGTCGTTTTTCTTGAATACATCGACGTGGATGACGTTCTTGCCCACGAACAGTTTCTCGCTTACCTTGACAATCTTGTACTTGCCGTCCTTGTAGAAGATTATTATGTCATCAATCTCGGAGCAGTTGGTAACGAACTCATCCTTCTTCAGGGATGTTCCGATGAATCCCTCGGCGCGGTTGATGTAGAGCTTCTGGTTGGCCTCAATTACCTTTGCTGCCACAATGGTGTCGAAGTTGCGTATCTCGGTCTGTCGCGGATAACGTGCGCCGTATTTCTCCTTCAGCATCGTGAACCATTTTATTGTCACTGCCGTCATCTGTGAAAGCTGCTTGTCAATGTCGGCAATCTCCTTCTTGAGGCGGGCTATGAGCTCTTCGGCCTTATCCTTGTTGAATCGCAGGATACGTGCCATCTTTATTTCCATAAGGCGCAACAGGTCATCGCGTGTAATCTCGCGGATGAAATCCTGCTTGTAAGGCTCAAGGCGACGGTCGATATGCGCCAGTGCTGTGTCCATGTCAGGTGCCTGCTCAAACTCCTTGTCCTTGTATATGCGCTCCTCTATGAAGATGCTCTCCAATGATGCGAAGTGCAACTGCTCGAGCAGTTCGCCCTTGCGTATCTGCAACTCAAGGCGCAGCAGCTCCTTGGTGCTCTCTACCGAGCGGCGCAGCAGCTCGCTCACAGTGAGGAACACAGGCGTGTGGTTGTCAATCACGCAGCAACATGGAGTGATGCTTATTTCACAGTCTGTGAATGCATAAAGGGCATCGATAGTCTTGTCGCTCGACACACCCGGCGCCAGGTGTACAAGAATCTCTACCTTGTCCGATGTGTTGTCATCGACCTTGCGTATCTTGATTTTGCCGTTGTCGGCAGCCTTCAGAATTGATTCGATGATGAGAGGTGTTGTCTTGCCGAACGGAATCTCGTTAATGGTCAGGGTCTTGTTGTCTTCTGACTTCGTGATTTTTGCCCTTATGCGCACGCGCCCGGTGCGGTCGCCGTCATGGTAGCGCGACACGTCGATGCTGCCGCCTGTCTGAAAGTCGGGCAGCAGCTGGAACGGCTCCTTGCGCAGGTAGGCGATGGCTGCGTCGCACACCTCGTTGAAGTTGTGCGGCAGAATCTTTGACGAAAGTCCCACGGCAATACCCTCGACACCATGTACAAGCAGCAACGGGAACTTTACCGGCAAGGTGATGGGCTCCTTGTTGCGGCCGTCGTATGATAGTTTCCACTCGGTGGTCTTGGGGTTGAATACCACGTCATGGGCAAAGTGCGAGAGACGTGCCTCGATGTATCGCGGTGCAGCTGCCGAGTCGCCTGTGAGTATGTTACCCCAGTTGCCCTGGCAGTCGATGAGGAAATCCTTCTGACCCATCTGCACCAGTGCGCCGGCAATTGATGCATCGCCGTGCGGGTGGTACTGCATTGTGTGGCCCACCACGTTCGCCACTTTGTTGTAGCGTCCGTCATCAAGTTCGCGCATGGCATGCAGGATGCGGCGCTGAACAGGCTTCAGACCGTCGTACAGGTGTGGTACCGCACGCTCCAGAATCACATACGAGGCATAGTCCAGAAACCAGTTCTGGTACATGCCTGTCAGCTTGTGCGTGATGGGGTCGCCGCTGCCGTCGGGGTGGTAGCTGCTGTGTTCCTCGTTGCCGGTGTCGCCATTCTCGGTAGCGGGGTTCTCTGCAGCATCGTTTGTCTCATCGATATTCTCTTCAAATCCGTTGTTGTCCATACGTGAAAATGAATTTTACTTGCGTGGTAGGCATTCTAATCCACTAAAACGCAAAAATAAACAAAAAATGGCGAAAAACGACTTTAGTAAGAAAAATATTTTTACGGATTTAAGCGGTGCAAAACAGCGGTGTAAAACAGTTGCAGAATTTTGTTCGCTTTTTCACGCTCGTGTGTGGGTTACGTTTCCGTAATTTCTCCTTTATCATGTAGAACTAACCAAACTGATAAAGTTATTTTAATATCGTTAACATAATTTAACATTTGGGGGGGGGTAAAATGGGACCTTCATATTATCTTTGAAAATTATATACAAAATTAACACAATTAAACACTATATTGCTAAATGAAAAACAATATTATAGTTTTATTATTCTTGCTTTTTGCAGCAGAAACTCTACATGGGCAGAACTGGGATTACATAAGAGATTCCGGAGAATATTACTATGGAGTGGGGTACGGAAGTACAACAGAAGAAGCCCGCGAACAGGCACTTGTTGCTCTTTCTCAATCAATTTCAGTTCAAATCAAGAGTGATTTGACACATTTGCTTGATGAAATGAATCGTAATGGGGTCATTGATAGCGAACAACGCATCAGGCTCTATACCGAGAGCTCCTCGCAAGCAACACTGTATGATGTAAATTTCTGGGAGTACAGTGCTCCTCCGAAATGTGTAATGCGAGCATGGGTTGAGTGCTCTGTGGTCGATGACATGTATTCCCGAAGGATAGATAGGGCTAAAGGACTTATTGTGTCAGCAGAAGAGCTCCTTTCGGAACAGAAATTAGACATGGCTATCAGGTCATATTATTGGGCTTATGCACTTATCCGTACGGTAAAAAATCCCGGCGGTGTAAAAGATGAGTCCGGTAGGGTCCTGGTTGATTATCTACCGCTTGTCATAGAGGATATAATGAGTGACATTGAAATATCCTACGGAAAACGCGATGACGTGAGCGTGGACATGTATTTTACTTATAAGAATAAACCCATAAAATCTTTGGCCTTTTTTTATAATGACGGCCGCGGTGAGTGTTCTGGCAATGTAAAGGACGGTTACGGTAATTTACGCGTGCACCCAAGTCATGCAGGAGAATACTATCATATAGAGATAGACTATGTAGCCTCCAACTTATTGAATAATGACAAGGACCTGGAGCAGATACTTCAGGTTGTTCCTAAAAGAGTGATACCTAAGTCCGGTAAGACAATTAAAGGTGGTGCTGAAAGAAAGCTTAAATCATCGGAGAAGAAGGCTGCAAAGATTGTGGCTTCTAATGAGATTGCCCCCGATGTATCACAGTTGGTTCAGAATGTTGAGGTGTACGAAAAAGTTATTGGCGATGTTGTCAATGCGATATCAGGCGGAAACTATGAAAGCGTTGCAAACGAACAGTTTTTTACAGCAAATGGGCTTGATGTTTACAACAAGCTCATCAAATATGGAAAAGCTAAGGTCATTGGCATTCCCAAAATCAGTTATTTCAAGGGAGTTGACGGAACCGTCTCTGCACGTGGCCTGCATATGAGCTTTTCTTTCAGCCGTGGTCGCAAAGCGACATTCGTAGAGGATGTGGTATTTACAATTGATAACAGCGGTAAGGTTGATAACATTTCATTTGGCCTTGGCGTTGATGCTACCAATGCGATACTTTGCAATAATGCTTCCGAGGCCGACTCTGCAACTCTTGAAGTACGTGAGACCCTCGTCGGTTTTATGGAAAATTACAAGACTGCATATTGTCTTGAGCGTCTTGACTATATTGAAAAAATATTTTCCGACGATGCCGTAATAATCCGTGGAATGGTTCTCAAGGTTCCAGTACGGGACAGTGATGTCGAGAACCGTGTCAGAATAAGCAATGCCGGACAGGAGATAATACAATATAATAAGGACAACAAACAGGAGTATATGAAGTACCTCAAAGAGTGCTTTGCCCGAAAAGAGTTTATAAATATCCGTTTTACCGATGCCGATGTACAGACTCTTAACAAGTCGGCAGGTAAAGAACTCTATGGCATACAGTTGAGACAAGAGTACGCTTCTTCAAACTACTCCGATAAGGGCTATCTTTTCCTGATGATTGATTTTACCGATAAGGAAGAACCGCTTATCATGGTACGCACATGGCAACCCAACGAAGAGGATATGGACAAACTGTACCATGGAGGCCACTTCTTTAAATGAGGTATGAATTACTGAATAGTGTTTTGTTTTTGACAATTGCAGTGAACATAGCAGGTTGCACTCTCTCCCCTCAGTTCTTAGGACTGCCGACTCCTCAATTGCTCCCCTGTCTTGGGGAGCTCCGCAAAGCGGTGAATGGTACAGGGGAGGTGTCGCAGGCAGAAGGGTATGGGCTTGGGATAAGTTGTAAGTGATTCCATGCGGTGAACGATAAGCAAAACGAGTCAATGGCATTTTGAATATAAAATGAACAGAAACGAACTAATGAACAGGTTTACAAGAAACTATAGTTTAGAAAACGACAATAACCAGATATGAAAAACATTGGAACACTATTACTTTTTCAGTTGCTGCTATTTGCAGCATTGCCGTGCTTTGCGCAGCAGAAGGCAAAGTTCCATATAGTGAGTTTTGCAGAGAACCCTCACGATATGTCGCCCAAGACACACGAGAAGCTTGATCCCGACGGGCATCCCTATGCCATAATAAAGGTCAAATCGAACAATCCCGATGACGACCTCAGTGCCTACAGCTTTAACTTTGAGCACATCCCTCATTTGGTAGAGGCAAAGGATGGCGAGCTTTGGGTGTATGTGGGGCGCAATGCCATGTACGTGAACATCAGCCGCGATGGTTACCACAGCATCAAACGCTATGACCTCGGGCTCACCATCCAACCCGGCAGGGCCTATGATATGCGCTTGAGTGCAGAGTCGCAAAAAATAATGAAACAGATGGTGCGGTTCAATATCTCTCCTGTTGAAGCAAAAGCCATTATAATGTACAAGAGTGACCGTCCCGGTGCAACAGAGCAACTTTTCGGTACAGCCGATGAGAATGGTGCAGTTGCAAAGAATCTGGAATTGGGCAAGTATAGCTACAAGATAATATCCGACAACTGCTATCCCAGCGAGGGTGTCCTTATACTTGATAATGCCAATGCGACCCACACCGAGGATGTTGTTCTTCGTGCCAATTTCGCACGTGTCAGTCTTGTAGCAGGCAACGGCGTCTCCATCTTCGTCGACGGTGACAATAAAGGTGTCGGTAGTTGGAACGGTATACTTAAGGAAGGTACCTATAGCATCGAATGCCGCAAGGCCGGTCATAAAAGTACAATTGAGACACTTAAAATAGAAGAAGGCAAAGATGTTACCCTTACGTTATCTAATCCTGAACCTATTACCGGTACCCTCTCAATTACCTCGACCCCATTGGATGCAGTCGTGACCATTGACGGTAAGGACTATGGTCTTACTCCACGTAATATAAATGACCTTATCATTGGCAATCACAAGGTAACGGTTTCCAAGGACGGGTATCTGTCTCAGGAGTTTGAAGTTGCAATTACAGAGAATGAGATCTTTGAGCGAAGCGTTGAACTTAAGCAAAAGCAACAGGACACAGTTATTAAGGATCAGGCGGAATCAAATGCTGCTGTACGAAAAATAGGCACATTGCAGTCATCCGGAACAATCAATGGTCATGAATACGTAGACCTTGGTTTGCCCAGCGGTTTAAAGTGGGCCACCTGCAATGTAGGTGCAGTCAAACCAGAGGACTACGGCAACTACTACGCCTGGGGTGAAATTAAAACAAAAGAGCAATATACAGAACGTAATAATAAGACCAAAAGAAAAAAACTGGATGATATAAGCGGTAAATCTAGGTATGATGTTGCGTATGCTGATTGGGGTGCCTCATGGCATATGCCCACAAAAGCAGATTTTGAAGAATTGCTGAATAACTGTTCTTGTGAGTGGGCTGTATATAATGGCGTGTATGGTTGCTGTATAACCGGACGGAATGGTAATCGCTTGTTTTTACCTGCCGCCGGTTACCGTGCTGGTACGTCGCTCAACGACGCTAAGGCTGGAGGGCACTACTGGAGTTCTACGTCTTACGAGAGTGGTATTGGCAGCGCGTATAGCTTTAACTTTAGTAGTGAGGCTATACCAGGTGTGTTCCACCGCATGATTGCCCTATGTGTGCGCCCTGTTACGGAGTAAAGTGGAGAAATAAGAAATGAGAAATAAAAAATGAGAAAGGAGAAAGCCGCGGTTTAGCGAGCAGTGGGAGTAAATGAAAAACAACAAAAAACAGATATGAAAAACATTAGAACACTATTAATGCTGTTGCTGCTTTTGCCGGCGTTGCCGGCTTTTGCGCAACAGAAGGCGAAGTTCCAAATTGTGAGTTTTGCAGAGAACCCTCACGATATGTCGCCCAAGACACACGAGAAGCTTGATCGCGACGGGCATCCCTATGCCATAATAAAGGTAAAGTCCAACAACCCCGATGACGACCTCAGTGCCTACAGCTTTGACTTTGAGCACATCCCTCATTTGGTAGAGGCAAAGGATGGCGAGCTTTGGGTGTATGTGGGGCGCAATGCCATGTACGTGAACATCAGCCGCGATGGTTACCACAGCATCAAACGCTATGATCTCGGGCTCACCATCCAACCAGGCAGGGCCTACGATATGCGCTTGAGTGTGGAGGCTCCAAATGTGTTCCGCCAAATGTTGGAATTCAATGTGCAGCCGGCATCAGCCAAGGCTACAATCATGATAAATAGCCAGAAACAGGGTGCTCAAATGGAGAACTTCGGTACTACAAGCGAATTGGGCTCTGTTGCCAGGAATATTGAACTTGGGGTCTACACATATACAGTAGTGGCCGACAAATATCACAATAGCGAAGGCCGCATAGTGTTGGATAAACGCAATGGTCATCATGTCGAGAAGGTAACTCTGCGTCCCAATTTCTCTCACATAACGTTCAAGGCCGGTGAAGGTACCGATATTTATATAAATGATGAGAAAGTGGGTACCGGAACCTGGAACGGCGACCTAAAAGCCGGTGTCTACAGTGTGGAGTGCCGCAAGCCAAAGCACAAGAGTGTTGTTGAGATGATAAAGATTGAGGAGAACAATGACCGTGTCATTGAATTGCGTACTCCTGTTCCACAAACGGGTGTTCTTGCCGTAACATCCAATCCCCTTGGCGCAAAGATAAAAGTCGATGGCAAGGATTACGGTGTTACCCCCAAGAATATTGTCGACTTGCTCATTGGCAGTCATAAGGTAGAGATTTCGAAGAAGAACTATAGTAGCGTGGTAACAACTGTTGAGATACGTGAGGATGAGACAACCGAGTGCGATACAAAACTCAACAAGGTTGCCAAGGTTACAATCAATTCAAGACCCAAAGAGGCCCAACTGTATATCGATGGCAAGAAAATAGGTACAACTCCGCAAATTATGGAACTTGAGAGCGGCTATTATAATTTCCGCCTTACAAAGGAACGTTACCATGATTTTGAGAAGCGTGTACACGTGGATATATCAAAACCGGAACTGAAATTCTCGCTCAAACGGCAATTCCAGAAAAAGTCAGTAGGATACATTGAAGCTGCTGCACAAGTCGGTTCACTAATGGGTGTCGGTGCCAATGCAGGCGGTTATATCAAAGGTTTCAACATAGAGGGTTATTATATCTATGGTCTTAAGGAAGAGATTGTGTATGTTGATTACGCCAATGGATCTATCCCCGACAAGAATAGTCTTAATGCAATGTGTTTCGGAGGCAAGGTCGGTTATGGTTTTGTTCTTGGCACACGTTTCCGCCTTACCCCACAGGTAGGTGCAGGCGTTGTTTCCATATCAACCAATAATATTTCATCGAGTGCAGTGACTGCTTCTGCCGGTTTGCGTTGCGAGTGTGCTTTGCTGGGGAATCTTGGCCTGAGCGTTACTCCTGAGTACTCCTTTGCTGTCAGCAAGAATCGGGTGTTCAAGAAACTCGAGGCGGTTTCCCCCGGTATCAAGGGCTGGGGCGGAGGCTTTAATGCCCGTGTAGGTTTATATGTCTATTTCTAAAAGGATTTTGCAGTTATGAATAAGTATAGATACATATTATATATTATTTGTGCATTATGCACATTGTCTTGTGTCGATGACAAGATGCCCAATGGCGGAACGTTTCTTGACAGGCCATATCATCTGTCGATAGGCAAGCATGCTCTATCTTTTGGCGCTTCGCAGAACTTGAGTGAGAATATTGTCATAAACTCAAATGATGTTTCCTGGGAGATAACAGGTGCTCCCGATTGGCTCACTTTGTCGGCAACAGACGGGACCGGTAATGCCGTTGTGACAGTAACGGCAAGTGAGAACAAAAGTATAGATAATCCTCGTGCAGCACGGCTGAATATAACTTCTACTTCTCCAAAATACCAGTACAACAAGAGTATTGCTGTGTCGCAAGCTGCTATGGCAGTTGGCATAACAGTTGACAAGACTTCGCTTTCACTTGCACCACAGGCTGTAACCGAGAGTGTCGCAGTCAATTCCAATGTTGAGTGGGAGGCAACCTGTTCTTCTTCATGGATTACTCTGTCAAAAACCGGTGACACAGCATTGCAGATATCTGCAAGCGAGAACCGGACCGGTACAGCACGCACAGAAACCGTGAATCTGTGCCGTAAGGGTTTTACGGCTACGCTTGCCACAATAAGCGTTACACAGAGTGAGGGTGGTGTCACAGGAAGCACCGAGGAGTTGGCTTTCGGCATCGATGGCGGTACAAAGAGTGTGGAGATTGATGCCGATGTCGCGTGGAATGCATCTTCTTCGGCATCGTGGCTTGCTGTAACGCCCGAAGAGGGTGCTGCAGGAAAGGCACAAATGAAAATCACGGCGCTTGCCAATAGTTCTGCAAACTCGCGTAACGGTTTTGCCTATGTAAAGATAGGCGATGTCAAAAAACTCTCGATACCGGTGTCGCAGGAGGGCATCTCCTTGGAAGTGAACGGTACATTGCAGAATTTTGCAGCAAGCGGCAGTGACAGCCAAAAACTGAGTGTTACTGCAAACAAGGAGTGGAAGGTACTCTCAAGCCCGGAATGGGTTACTGTTACCCCCGGTGAGGGCAGCAAAGGGACAACCGAAGTTGCCGTAAAGGCTGCCGAGAACCGTTCGTTGAATCCGCGCAGTGCCACTTTCCGCATAGGATTCGAGGGCTTGAACGTGTACAAGGATATCACCGTTGCACAGGAAGGCCTTGACTCGGAGTTCGGTGGCAGCACATTGGAGTTCCCTTGGGAAGCATCGCAGAAGGATATTGAAATTGTTGTCCCCGACAGTTGGAGCGCAATGGTATCGTCCGACTGGATTAGCCTGTCACAGTATTCGGGCAACGGTGGCGAAAAAGTAGATGTTATAGTGCAGACGAATGACAATGAGGATGCCCGTACAGGAACAGTAACATTTGTTACCGAGGGCAGGACATTCTCTTTCTCTGTGGTGCAGCAGGGGCAGTACCTGAAAATAAACTCCACAGCCGGTGAGGTAGCCGCCATGGGTGGCTCGGTGGAACTTAGCATAACAACCACTGTAGGTGCAAAGGACAGCATAGAGTATGAGGGCGCGGCAAACGGTTGGCTTGCTGTCTCAGACGACAGCAATGGCAAGTATACTCTCACAGCTGTCTACAACCCTTCTATGAACCCACGCGTGGCGCAGTTTGTAATAAAACCCACAATGGATGCCACAAACAGCACCTGCACGCAAGGTGTCAGGTTCACTGTGACACAGAAAGGGCGCAACCTCATGGCAAGCACCGACAAGATAGAGATGTTCAAGAGTGGCGGTACATCGGCAACATACACCATTACAGCCGATGGCAAGTACAGCATATCAAAGCCCGATGCTGACAACTGGTACGTGCTGCAGCACGATGAAAAGGCGCAGAGTTTCACACTTTATCTGTCCGAAAACAGAACCGATGATACAAGAGAATCCCAGCTGACAATCTCGCTTCTGGAACTCCCGGAGGGTGAGGTTAAACAGGTGATTATTCCTGTTACCCAATATACCGGCGGTGTAAATATCGGTGTTGATGTTGATGGCTGGGATTATGACCAGGACTGGGTGGCCACCGGCACTCTCAATGGTTATGATTGGGTTGACCTGGCTCTTCCCAGCGGCCTTAAGTGGGCCACCTGCAATGTAGGTGCAAGCAACCCCGAGGACTACGGCAACTATTACGCCTGGGGCGAGACCTCCACCAAGAGCGATTACAGTTCAAGCACCAGCACCACCTACGGCAAAGAGATGAGCGACATCGGCGGCAACGCCACCTATGACGTTGCCCGCAAGCAGTGGGGTAGCAGTTGGCGCCTGCCCACCATGGCAGAGTTTGAAGAACTGCTGGATAGTGACAACTGCACTTGGGAATGGACCACCCAAAGCGGAGTGAACGGATACAGGGTAACAAGCAAAATAAACGGAGCGAGCATCTTTCTGCCTGCTGCCGGTTATCGCAGCAGTACGTGGCGTTACAACGCTGGCTCTTACGGCTACTACTGGAGTTCTACGCCTCTCGGAAGCAATTCGTACCCGTACCACGCGTACTACCTGACATTCCACGGTGGAAACCACAACACGGATTGGTTCGACCGTTTCTACGGGCGCAGTGTTCGTCCGGTTACAGAGTAGAGTGGAGAAATGAGAAAGTAGAAAGTAGAAAGTAAAAAGTAGAAATAAGAAATGAGAAATGAGAAAGCTGCGGTTTAGCGAGCAGTGAGGGAAAATGAAAAAACAATAACCAGATATGAAAAACATTGGAACACTATTAATGCTGTTGCTTTTTGCTTTGACAGCGTGTACAAATGAAGAGGAATTCTCATTGCCTCAGCCCGGTGGCAATGAGAGCGGCACAACCACCTGCCGCATGATATTTTATGGTGATGTCGCAGGTTACGGCGGTGCAACCCGCGCCGGCGGGCATGAGTGGAAAGAGGGCGACAGGCTCTATATCCGCTTCCTTGGCGGCAGCAGTACTATTACCGGCTGTGCCGAGTATTCTGCTACCGGCAGCTGGAATTTGAGCTACAGCGGAACGTTTGCAGAGGGCACAGACCAAAAATGCGAGGTCTATTACTTTGAGAACGCAACGCACAAAAGCAACACACAAGTGGAACTCACCGCCCATAGTGCCGTGTATGAGTGCACCGCCGGTTCGTACAGTTTCAATGGTGAGGATATGGGCATCTCAGCACAACTATCGCCAAAAACCGGCAGGGTACGTTTCGTGTCCGATAGCGAGCGCTCATTTACACTTAGTGGAATATCCTGTTATACATCGTTCAACTTGAGCAACAAAACATTCACCTCTTCATCGTCTGCACTTGAACTATCGACTGCACAGCAGGGTGCAGAATATTCCACCGGGTATGTCTATGGCTTTTATACCGATGAGAATACACGGGAAATAAAGTTGACAACCGATGATGCACGTTATGCGCGAACATTCCCATTATCGATGCTGCAGGCCGGCAAGAGCGGTTATATAACAGCACCGACAACTGAAAACAATGAGGGGTGGGGGGTAACTCCTTTTACCGGCACTCTCAACGGCTATGCATGGGTTGACTTGGAGCTGCCCAGCGGTTTAAAGTGGGCGACATGCAATGTAGGTGCAAGCAGCCCCGAGGACTACGGCAACTATTACGCCTGGGGCGAGACCTCCACCAAGAGCGACTACAGTTCAAGCACCAGCAGCACCTACGACAAAGAGATGAGCGACATCGGCGGCAACGCCACCTATGATGTTGCCCGCAAACTTTGGGGCAGCAGCTGGCGCTTGCCCACCATGGCAGAATTTGATGAACTGATGGATAGTGACAACTGCATCTGGGAATGGACCACCCAAAGCGGAGTAAACGGCTACAAGGTAACCAGCAAAATAAACGGTGCGAGCATCTTTCTGCCTGCCGCAGGTGGGCGCTACGATACGTCGCTTGAATACGCTGGCTCTAACGGCGACTACTGGAGTTCTACGCCTGGCATTACAATCGACGCGTGCGTCCTGAGCTTCCATAGTGAATACCACAACAGTTTTTGGGGCTACCGTTACTACGGGTACAGTGTTCGCCCGGTATGTGAATAATTGCTTGAAATACAAACAATAAATATAAAATATTATGTGTTGGAGAAGACAAAATCCTAATAGTCAGGAGTGTATCAACAGGAATGTTGATTACCTGAACGAACAGCAGCGTCACGAGACCTCGCACCAGAACAGCCGCATGATGTGGATTCTTACAGTACAAGGTATCCTTTTTGCGGCGTTGACCCAGCTGGATATAATAAAGGAGAATGAAAAGATGTGCGAGGTTGTCCTTTTCATTGTGCTCACAGCCGGTGTGTTGTTGTCTGTGTCGGGTATATATTCAATATCGGTAAGTGAATTGTCGGTGGGGCGAGTTCTTGATACTTGGGATGTGTACAACAGAAGACGCAAAAAACCAAGTGTGATAGCCCACTGGGTAATTACAGCCCCCGATCAGGTATTGAACAGCAGGGCACGTTTTCTTATGTTCTATTCATTTGCTCCGCTTGTGATGTGTGTTGCTTGGGCAGTTCTAATAGTTGCGTATCTATATTTTGCCTGTGAGGGAGATGCTGTTGCGAATTGTTGTAACGGTGTATTTTTTTAACGTTTATTGCTATGTTGATTGTATTTATTTTTATAGTTATACTTACTTTAGTGCTTGTTTCCAAAGAGTTAATATGCCGTTATTATAAATGCAAGATAAATGACGACAAACTTAAGGAGATTGAGGCAAAAGTTGGTGATTTGGAGTTTGATGTATGCGATAATGGTTTGCAATGTTGTTGCAGCCATTGCATTTGTTATTGCTGCTGCAAACATGGTACTCCGGGAGGCAAATGTTGCAAGCGTCCGAATGCTTGCGGTAACAGCTTGCCGCCGGCTTCTCCAAAAATGTCAATCTATCATATTATGATTGACCGTTTCAACGGTGGGTGGGTCACTCCTCCGGCGCAGCCTGCCGATGTAAATGCTCATATTGGCGGCACAATAAAAGGCATAACTGCAAAGTTGGATTACATTGCAGCACTGGGATTCAATACAATAATGCTTACCCCGGTATACGAGGGCAAGGCTTACCATGGTTATCACATTACCGATTATGACAAGGTAGACCCTTTGTTCGGAGATTGGAATGATTTTGACAATCTTGTAAAAGAGGTGCATAAAAGAGGTATGAAGATAATATGTGACTTTGTGCCTAACCACTGTCACATTGATAATAAGATTTTCAAGAACTGTCAGTTGTCGAAAGGTTCTCATCATCCCTGGTTCTTGTACGACAAGGCGAAGAAGGATTATGTAACATTCCTCGGATGCCCCGATTTGCCAAAGTTTGACCTTTATAATAGGGCGGCAGCCGATTTTATGATTAACGTGGCAAAGATACTTGCACTGAAGAATATTGACGGAATACGCATTGACCATGCTATTGGTGTGCCTTTTGATTTCTTACGCGAACTCAGGTGCGAGGTCAAAAGAGTGAACCCTGGTGTTTTTGTTTTTGGCGAGGTGCTGTTGCCTCCGTCTAAATATGCTTCACAATTGGAGTTTGCAAGCGAATGTCGTCGCAGGGAGTTTATCTCCGGGACTCTTTCGCAGGAGACTGTGCAAACCGACTATGCAGGAGTGCTTGACGGTGTCCTTGACTTCGTTTATAGCGGGATACTTATAGATGAGATAAGAGGCGGCAGGCGCTTGCTGGGTAACATAAGGCTCAAGCAAAGGCTGGAACAGCATTTTGCGGCATATACATGCGGCTTCAGGCCAATAATCTTTCTAGACAATCATGACCTTGACCGCTTCATGTTCCATTGCAACGGAGATAAGAGCCTTCTTGATGAAACGTTGTTGCTGACAAAATCATTGGGCTATGATTACTGCGTTTATTATGGAACAGAACAGTATATGGCAAATTCTACAACAATATTCGGGCGTGCCTATGGCGACCTTGATGTCCGCAGGCCAATGGACTGGAGATAATATAAGGATATTATGACTAAAAAGATTGTATTTCTATTTTTCTTTTCTCTTATACAGGCATTGCCGTGCTTTGCGCAGCTGCCGGCAAAGCGTGCGCTTGTATTCGGGTTAGGGGAGCAACAGGATGCATCATGGGGCAAGATAAACGGTGACAAGGATATTGAATATATTGTTCCGCTGTTGCAGTCTGCCGGTTATACCGATATTGTGACTTTGAAAAACTCGCAGGCTACAAAGGCGGCTATGCTAAAGGCTTTTGAGGAACTTGCGGGGCGTTGCGGTGAGGGCGATGCGGTGTATGTGCACTATTCGGGGCACGGGCAGCTGATGACTGACATCAACGGCGATGAACAGTTCAAATGGAGCGGCAGGCATGCTCAGTGGGATGAGGCATGGATTCCTTATGATGCATACATGATGTATGGCCCCAATGACAGGGGAGAAAAGCATCTGTCCGATGATGAGGTTGCCAGGTGTCTGTCGGCAGTACGTGAGAGCATCGGCCCCGAAGGTGAACTGGTTGTTGTGGTGGATGCGTGCCACAGCGGCGATGCCACTTGTGGCGATGTCCCCCCTGTGCGCGGCATTGATGTGAAATTTACCATTCCAATGAGCAGTGATGCTCCACTTGAAAAACCCATTGAGGAACAATGGCTCACGGTGAGCGCATGTAAGCCATATCAGCTGAATGCCGAGATGAACACTCCAAAGGTTGGCAAGCTCACTTATGCCCTCTATACTTTGGGATTGGGGATTCTGGATAAGGAGAATGACGAGATGCAAAAGACGCTTGCCGGCTTTATGGATGAAAACAAAGGGCATTTGCCGCAGAGCCCGGTTGTGAGCGGTGTGAAAAAAATATCGGAGTAACGCGGGTTACTTTAAAGGTTGTATATTCTTTAACTTGTGAAAAAAGATGATTGTTCTTTGGGGCAGTAACAGAAAGGCGTATAGTGATATTGAGGTTGTCAACGGGTTGCAGGAACGTGACGGGCATGTAGAGGAATGGTTCTACAATGCTGCGAAGAGATATTTCGACAAGTGTTTCAACGAGGTGTTCTTCAACAGTGACTGCAGGCAGGAAATTTTCCAGAGTGCGTTCATTAAGCTGTGGACCGAGATTGAGAACGGACGCATAAAAGTAGACGGGAATGTGCTTTGCCGGCAACAGCGTAGCGGTGAGTATATGCCGATGACCTGCAGCTTGACGACATTCCTGATGGCTTTTGCAAAGACTGAGTACAGGGAACTGGTGCGCAATGTGCGTGAGGAGAGTTTCGATGAGTTCTACGACTCGGCACAGCATGAGAGTGTCTTTGCATTTGATGCAGGGGAGAGTGATGCTGATGAGATGAAGAGCAGGATTGTCGATGAGTGTATACAGCTGATGTCGCCTGCTTGCATTGACATTATAACGCAGTTTTATTACCATGGTAAGAGCCTTGATGAGATAATGGAGATGCGGGGTGGAAGAAACAGCAGCAAGGATGGACTCAAGACAGCAAAGAACAAATGCATGAACACGCTGAGGGAGCGTGTACTCAAGGAATACAGAATGTGTAACTTATAGAATATACAGCTATGAAAGGGAATGTGACGGGTAGCGGATGCAATGATGTTGACAAATTGATTGCCAACCGTTTGGGTGAACGCCAACGTAAACTGGAGAGAATAGGTGCCATGGAAAAGGCAACTGAGCGTGGAAGGAAAAGGAACCTGTCAATATTGTATACGGCAATATCTATAGCCGCGTGTATAGCACTTGTGGTTATAGTGAACCCTTTTACCGGCAACGGACCGCAACATGGTGCCTTTGCTATGGAAGCTCCTGATTTCTCTACTTTCAGAGCTGCACTGCCGGAACTTGTGCAGGTTGAGGCTCTGATTGACGCTGGCGAATACTACAAGGCCCTGGATATTGTCGAGGCGAAGCTTAAGGAGAGTGACCGCAAAGTGAAGCATGCCGAAAAGGAACCTCTCTTTGATGATGAGGAGTGGATGTATGAGTACCGTGCTGAAAAACTGATGAATGCGGAACTGCGTTGGACCTATATCTATCTGCTGGTAATGGTTGAATGCGACCGTACTGCCGTAAAGGAGTTGAAGAGGTATCTGAGGGATGAGGAGTTCTGCATGCATAGGGAGGATGCAAAGGATATGCTTGAGGCGTTGAGATGAGAAAGGAGAAATGAGAAAGGAGAAAGGAGAAATGAGAAGTGAGAAAGGGATGCCACACATAGTTACTTCTGATTTTTTTCAAAAAAATGGAAAATGGTGGGTTACTTTAAAATAGATGTTGCTTAAACTGACAAAGAGAACAGAAACAGATTAATTATTAATACTAAATTTTACTACTATGAAAAAGATTATCGTTTTTTTGATGGCGATTTGTATGATGGT
The DNA here is from genome assembly GCA_017536695.1 of Bacteroidaceae bacterium. Lineage (GTDB taxonomy): Bacteria > Bacteroidota > Bacteroidia > Bacteroidales > Bacteroidaceae > HGM04593. The sequence goes on from JAFXGX010000069.1 coordinate 102,255, forward strand.
TTCTTATGCAGGAGCACAGTCACAGCAGGATGCCCGTAAGGCATATGAGAAGGAGAAAAAGGCTGCTGTAAAGTCTTTGAACAAGAAATCTATGAAGGCGGCACGTAAAGATGCGAAGAGATATAAGAAAGAGGGCTGGCTTGTACCTATCGGTGCTCTTCCGCTTGACAAACAACTTGAACGCTCATACATTATGGCAGAGATGATTGGCGATGATATGTCTCCCAAGTTTTTTGCAGGAACCGGAAATGGCGTAGGTTCGGGCTTTACTGCTGCAAAAATACAGGCAGATGCTTTGGCAAAACAGGATATTGCAGGTCAGATACAAACGGAAGTTGTATCGCTTATAGAGGCTTCAGTTGCCAATAAGCAACTCTCAAATACCGAAGCTGCATCTATTACAGAGGTGGTAATGGCAAGCAAAGAACTTATTGTACAGTCTTTAAGCCGTACGCTTCCTGCTATTGAAGTGTACAAAGACTTGGAAAATGGCTATACCGAGGTTATGTTTCGTTGCTACTATGACCGTGAAACTGCAAAACAGGCAACTCTCGATATAATAAAGGGAGAATTGGAGCAGAAGAGCGGTAAGCTGCATGAGAAATTGGATCGGTTGACCTTCTGAAAATAGTATTTAGTCGACAAGGAGGACGGTAGTCCTCCTTGCTCAGACACAAAATAAAGCCTGATTGCAAAATAGTCTACGAATGATTATGAAACGGTATTTTGTCTTATTGCTTATAACTTTGTCTCCATTTTTGTTGCCGGCGCAGAACGATGACAGTGATGATGCGAAGGGTAATTTCGACTCTTACAGGGCTTCGTTGATTGAGAGTTTCTATGGCTCTAAGGAAAAAATGGTGACTGAATTCGATGATTTCAGGAGTAAAGCTATTGCCGAGTATGTCGAGTTTGTCCGTCAGGCTTGGAGGGAATTTGAATGTGAACCCCCGTTGCCGGCTCCAAAGGATATTCCTATTCCACCTGTTGTGATACCTCGGGAGGATAGGGTGAAACCTGTTGAAGAACGTAAAGTGCCTATTGATGAAGTCATTTTACCGCTCATGCTTACTCCACAACCTGAACCGGTCTTTAAAATAAAGGAGATACCGGCATTGCATGAGGATTATGTTTACTTTACTTTGTTCGGTACCGATGTAAAGGCGAGGTTCAACCCTGCAGATAAGGTTGTTGTCACTGGTACGGATGAGAATGCTATTGCCGATGCCATTCAAGCTATGGATGCAAACAAGTACGATAATACGTTGCTTGACTGTCTTGCCATAAGAGAAGGACTTAAATTGAGCGATTGGGCCTATCTGCAACTGATAGATGCTCTTGCCGAGAAAATTTATGGCAAAGATGAGAACAGCGCTGCTTTGTTTACAATGTACATGTATATGATGTCGGGATACAAGGTCAGGGTTGGAACTGACGGCGACCGGTTATATATGATGTTTGCATGCGAAGAACAGATATACAACAAGAATATGTTTATTGTTGGTGGTACTTCTTTCTATGGAATAGATGAATTGCCTGTCAGAATGCATATCTGTGAGGCTCCGTTCGAGAAGGAACAGGAACTCTCATTGGTGGTAAAGGGCGGCCAACGTTTTGCCTATAAAGGTAGTGCGCCAAGGCGTATTGTTGCAAAGGATTACCCGGATGCCTCTGTTGAGGTATCTGTCAATGAGAATCTTCTGAAGTTCTACGAGACTTATCCTACCTCGAAAATTGGAGACAACGAGATGACCCGTTGGGCAATGTATGCAAATGTTGAATTGGATGAACGGGTAAAAAACAGTGTTTATCCTACGCTTTCGGCTGCAATAAACGGATTGTCTGAGATTGAGGCTGTAAACAGATTGCTGAACTTTGTGCAGACAGGTCTTGTATATGGGTATGACAATGAAATATGGGGTGAGGACCGTGTGTTCTTTGCAGAGGAGAGTTTGTACTATCCCTATGCGGATTGTGAGGATAGGGCTGTGCTTTTCTCAAGGCTTGTGAGGGACCTTGTGGGGCTTGATGTAGCTCTGGTAATGGTGCCCGGGCACATGCTTGCTGCAGTGAATATGAAAAGTGATGTCCATGGGGCATATACTACCTTTAATGGCAAGAAGTTTATCCTTTGCGAACCTACATGTGTTGATGGCGCCCCTGTGGGGTTGGTTAATATCGATGATGGTGCAAGATTGCAGATGATTCTGCTTGAGAATGATGGTGTATACAAGTAACTGTGCTTACGGATTAGAGAGCGGCAACTTTGAAATATGGTTGTCGCTTTTTATTTTTTTGTGCCAACTTGTCTTTTTTTGTTGTTTTTTTATGGTTATTTATGATTATATGCCCTTATTGGCAAGGTTTTTAGGCAAAAAATGCTTTACTTTGCAAGATATTTGTGAGTAAGATTGGCTGCGTAGGTGTTTGAGATTCTTCGCTACGCTCAGAATGACATTATTAGCGGGTGTCTTCAAACTCTCCCTCTCGAGGAGGGAGTTCCCCAAAGGGGTAAGTCGTTATTTTGCGCGATGTGTATTTTTGCAGACAAGTTTACGCCAAAGATTAATATAAGACAAGAATAATAAAATCAATATACAATTATGGCACAGGAAGATGTTTTCAAGAAAGTAGTTGCGCATTGCAAGGAGTATGGTTTTGTGTTCCCCTCAAGTGATATCTATGACGGCCTCGGCGCTGTCTACGATTACGGTCAGATGGGTGTGGAACTCAAGAACAATATAAAGACTTATTGGTGGCAGAGCATGGTGTTGCTCAACGACAACATCGTGGGTATTGACTCGGCTATCTTCATGCACCCGACAATATGGAAGGCTTCGGGCCACGTGGATGCGTTCAATGACCCTCTCATCGACAATCGCGATTCAAAGAAGCGCTACCGCGCCGATGTGCTCATAGAGGAGCAGATTGCAAAGTATGAGGAGAAGATGGAGAAGGAGGCTGCGAAGGCTGCAAAGCGCTTCGGCGACTCTTTCAACCGCGAACTTTTCATGGAGACTAACCCTAAGGTGCTTGCCGAGAAGGCTAAACGCGATGCTCTCCAGGAGCGTTTTGCAAAGGCTCTCAATGCAATGGACCTTGAGGAGCTGCGTCAGATAATCATCGATGAGGAGATTGTCTGCCCCATATCAGGTACACGCAACTGGACCGAGGTACGCCAGTTCAACCTCATGTTCTCTACCGAGATGGGCTCTACAGCCGACGGTGCAATGAAAGTTTACCTGCGCCCCGAGACTGCACAGGGTATCTTCGTGAACTACCTCAACGTGCAGAAGACCGGCCGCATGCGCGTTCCTTTCGGTATCGCCCAGATTGGTAAGGCTTTCCGTAACGAGATTGTGGCACGTCAGTTCATCTTCCGTATGCGCGAGTTCGAGCAGATGGAGATGCAGTTCTTCGTACGTCCTGGCAGCGAGCTCGAGTGGTTCAACAAGTGGAAAGAGACACGTCTGGCATGGCACAAGGCTCTCGGCTTCGGTGATGAGGCTTATCGCTACCACGACCATGAGAAGCTTGCACACTATGCAAACGCGGCAACCGATATCGAGTTCCGCATGCCGTTCGGCTTCAAGGAGGTCGAGGGTATCCACTCACGTACAAACTTCGACCTTGGTCAGCACGAGAAGTTCTCGGGCAAGAACATCAAGTACTTCGACCCCGAGACAAACGAGAGCTATACTCCGTATGTCATCGAGACTTCAATAGGTGTTGACCGCATGTTCCTGAGCATCATGTGCGCATCTTACTGCGAGGAGAAACTTGATAACGGCGAGACACGCGTTGTTCTCCGCCTGCCTGCAGCGCTCGCTCCTGTGAAACTTGCAGTGCTCCCGCTTGTGAAGAAGGACGGTCTGCCCGAGAAGGCACGCGAGATAATGAATGAACTCAAGTTCAACTTCAACTGTTACTACGAGGAGAAGGATTCTATCGGCAAGCGTTATCGCCGTATGGATGCCATCGGTACCCCTTACTGTGTGACTGTTGACCATCAGACTCTCGAGGACGGTATGGTTACACTGCGTGAGCGTGATACAATGGAGCAGCGCCGCGTCGCTATCAGCGATCTGCGCAACATAATCCAGGATAACGTAAGCATCACATCACTTTTGAAGAAACTTTCATGATCATGAAAAATATCAAGATGCTCTCTTTGCTTGCAGCATTGCTCTTCGGCTTTGCTGCATGCGATGAGACCGAGGAGGTTCAGGAGTTCGGTAACTGGCAGGCACGTAATGTCCAGTATATTGACTCCATTGCTGACGTGGCACGCACCAATGCCGATGGCACATGGAAGGTGTTCCTCACAACAGGTCTCGATGAGACAAAGGAGTGGGGCAATGAGTATTATGTATATTGCAATGTCCTGCAGGCCGGTAACGGCACTGTGCATCCTGCATATACCGATACTGTCCTTGTGAACTACAAGGGACGTCTTATCCCCTCTTTGTCTTATCCGCAGGGCTATGTGTTCGACGGCTCATATGACGGCGAACTTGACCCTACATTCGATGTTCCTGTCAAGTTCAGCCTTGCTGGTACCGTTCAGGGCTTTTCTACTGCTGTGCAGCATATGGTAGCAGGCAGTACCAAGACCAACGGCGACATCTGGAGGGTCTACATACCGAGTAATCTCGGCTACGGCGCTAATGACTACTCAGGCATACCTGCATATTCGGCATTGATATTCGACATCAATCTGGTCTCCTTTACACCCGCTGGAGTACCAATGGAGTAATCTTAAATAATCTTTAACCATGATAGAAAAGAAAGAAAACCAGCTGCAGATAGAGCTCAAGGAAGATGTTGCTGAGGGCATATACTCAAACCTTGCGATTATAGCTCACTCCACATCGGAGTTTGTAATAGACTTTGTGCGTATGATGCCTGGCGTTACCAAAGCGCAGGTAAAGTCGCGCATAGTGATGACTCCCGAGCATGCCAAACGTCTGGCCATGGCTCTTCAGGATAACCTCATGAGGTACGAGGCGCAGTTCGGTGAAATCCGTCTGCCCGAGCGTGGGGGACAGGCACAGATGCCGACGTTCAAGGTGGAGGCATGAGTTTAACGGAAAGCTGAAAGATGAAAACGGAAAGTTCTATAAACGAGTTGGAACTGAGTTTGCAGAGTCTTTAACCGCATAATAAGAACAATGACGAGTATCTGCTCGTCATTGTTCTTATTATGTCATCCTGAGCAAAGCGAAGGATCTCTGCAGTTGTTTAATGTCTCGCTCGCTGAAACGTTTTTTTTAGTTTTTTAGTCCACCATCACTCCTTTGCTGCGGAACTCCGATAACGAGTATCCTGTGTGGCGCTTGAAGTAGCGGTTCAGATAGCTCTGGTCGGGGAAACGGAACTCGTTGACAAGCTCCTGAAAACTCTTGTGGGTGTACATGAGTGCTACCTGCAACTCAATTATGGTATAATGGTCGATAATCTCCTTGGCGTTCTGTCCGCTGGTACGCTGGCATATGGCGTTTAGGTGGCGTGTCGAGATTTTCAGCATGTCGGCATAGTACTGTACCGAGCGCTCCTCGCGGAACTTCTTTGTGAGCAGTGTCCTGAATTCGTAGAATATCTTGTCCTTCCCTTCGCTTATATGCTCCTTGCCTCTCTGTCCCTTCTCCTTGCTTATGTGCTGCATGTATAACAATAGCGAGTTTACGGCGAGTACAATGTTCTGACGGCAGAACTCCATGTTCTCCTCGTTCTCGGCGGCCGCATCCATTATATCCACCTGCCTGAAGATGTTCTTTACAAACTCGCTCTCAAGCTCTGTGTTGCAGCCCTGGTGCGTGTAGCACTCAATCTCCTGTATTGCCTCGGGGCTCATTGAACTGCGTGCGGCGAGCCAAATGTGTTTTGAGAGGCCGAGCAGACGCGCCGAGAAATCGCTTGTGATGTCGAGCAACAGGATGCTTGAACCGGTTGGGCATATAATCAGCTGTCCTGGAGTGAAACGGTACTTGTGCCCGTCTATGGTAAAGAGTGCTTCGCCACTCTGGCAGAAGAATATCGAGGTGTGCTGCATCTGGTATACATGCTGCACGAATTGCTGCAATGATGATTGTGTGGTGGCAAATCCCTGCTGGGGAACTTTCTTGAGATAGATGTTGTTCATAGTCTTTTTTGCTTTTTGCATGGCAAATTTAGTCAAAACAAGCATAACTGCAAAACAAAAAAGACTATTATTGCATAATATGTACAATAGCAAGAGTTTTTTTGAGGAAATATCCGGGCTGTTTTAATGTTCCGTTAACAATCCCCTCAGGTACACCGAGAGCAGTGGTTGCAATTGCAACCACTGCTCTCGGTGTGGAGCTAGAGGGAGTCGAACCCTCGTCCAAACAGGGAAACCATATGCTTTCTACACGCTTAGTCATCGGTAGGGTTTTCGAGCACAGGCAAGACCGCGACCGCCAACCTGCGCCTTATCCTCTTTAATGTCGCCGTTGCATCGAGGCCTGCAACGGTTAGTCCCGATTTGCCTGCACCACCTTGTCGGATTGCTTCGGAACAACAGCGTCCGGGTGATGTCTTGTCCCTGCACCTGGTGCTGGGATTAAGCTAATCTACTATACTTCGATTAAGCAGCAAGAGCGTAGTTATTGTTGCCAGATAAATTCTTGCGGGCTCAGATTATAGTGCGAACCAACGAGGCACTGCGTGCTTACATACCTTTTCTACCCGCTGTCAAATCCAGAT
>JAFXGX010000070.1 GCA_017536695.1 Bacteroidaceae bacterium
GTTCCCGGGGCCGTTATAGTCCATACTTCGCAATCTTGTTGTATAATGTCCTGCGTGATATTCCCAGAATCTTTGCTGCGCGTGACACGTTGTTCTGTGTGGCGAGCAGAACCGATGCTATCCTTTCGCGTTCGGTCTCCTGGAGAGTGCTGTTGTCAGGCTCAGGCTCCTCTTTAGCAAAATTGTTTTTCCTTATGGCTCCCACAATCTTGTTTATCAGTTCCTCGTTGTTCCACGGTTTTGTGACGAAGTCGTCGGCTCCAAGCTTCATGGATTCCACGGCGAGGTTTATGTCACCGAATGCCGTTATAAGAATTACGGCAGGAGCATTCTCCCGCTCTTTCAGTATCTTGAGCCAGAACAGCCCGTCGCTGCCGTCGAGTTTGCTGTTGTCGAAGTTCATGTCCAGCAGCACCGCATCGACATTGCCGCCGGCAAGTATACCCTGTATCATCTTGGGGTCGGAGATTGTTGCTACACGTTCAAAATGCGCACCGAGCACAACCTTCAGTGTCTGCAATAATGCGATGTTGTCATCTATGGCTATTATGTGATAGTCGTGTTTATTCATTGTTGGTTGTCATATACTGCAAATTTAACGAAATCTGCTCAATAATTGAAATATACAGGCACATATTATTCATGACAAAACAGACAATTTTCAATAATTATTGCCAATTATTTTGCTATTGGATAAAATTCATTAAATTTGCGGAAATGAAATTGAAAATTCCATATTGTCATTTTGACGGCCGACGGAAGGAAAAATCCATTTACGCAATTTTTGAGATACTTCACTCCGTTCAGTATGACATAGAAGAAGAGTATTTATTGATTTCTAAATAATTATAACGAAAATGAAAATCCTTTTGACTGGTGGTGCTGGTTTCATTGGAAGCCACACTCTTATTGAGCTTACCGAGGCAGGCCATGAGGCTGTAGTAGTTGACAACCTGGACAACTCGTCTCCAATTTCCTTGAAGCGCGTTGCAAAAATCATTGGCAAGGAGGTTCCTTTCTACAAGGTGGACATCCGCGACCGCGAAGGCTTGCAGAAGGTGTTCGATGAGCACAAGTTCGATGCATGTATCCACTTTGCAGGCCTCAAGGCTGTAGGCGAGAGCTGCGCTAAGCCACTCGAGTACTACGAGAACAACATGAACGGTACATTCGTGCTTGTTGATGTTATGCGCAAGAACGGTTGCAAGAACATGATTTTCTCTTCAAGTGCGACTGTTTATGGCGACCCTGCTATCATTCCTATCACAGAGGAGTGTCCAAAGGGCCACTGCACTAACCCTTACGGTCAGACAAAGTCTATGCTCGAGGAGGTTCTCATGGACGTACAGAAGGCCGACAATGAGTGGAACATCGTTCTCCTGCGTTACTTCAACCCAATAGGTGCACACAAGAGCGGTACTATCGGCGAGAACCCTAATGGTATTCCTAACAACCTTATGCCTTACATCACACAGACAGCTGTGGGCAAGCGTGCCGAGCTCGGTGTGTTCGGTAATGACTACGACACACACGACGGTACAGGCGTACGCGACTACATCCACGTAGTTGACCTTGCACGTGCTCACGTTGCAGCCCTCAAGGCTATCGTTGAGAACAAGGGTATCGCTATCTACAACATCGGTACAGGTCACGGTTATTCAGTGCTCGACGTTGTTAAGGCATTCGAGAAGGCTAACGGTGTTCCCGTTCCATATGCTATCAAGCCACGCCGTCCGGGTGACATCGCTACATGCTACTGTAACCCCGCAAAGGCAGAGGCTGAACTCGGCTGGAAAGCGCAGTTCGGCATTGAGGACATGTGCCGTGACAGCTGGAACTGGCAGAAGAACAATCCTAACGGTTTCGAGGAGTAATACACTTTTTGACAACAAAAAAAATCAAGAGCGCATGTCGTGCGCTCTTGATTTTTATATACCTGTATCAAAGGAAAGAGACTGCCAAGATAGGGGAGTCTGGCTCAGTAGAAAATTGGTGTGGGTTCAGTATCAAGTAATGTCGATTTTACATTGTCTCAATGGGCAATGATTAGCACTAGTAATTTTTTTTTAAAACCGGCACCGTTAAATTCCACAACTTAATCCTGTTCGATTTTTGGGAAAAGTGCGAGGCCTGTTTGACCGCTAGTTACACGTTTGCCTGCAAGCGGGTAACTGAGGAAGTCCCGCAGCACCCAAAAATCAAGCAGATAGATTAAGTGGCAAGACCTTTTTGACTGAAGGATATCGCTTGTGATTCCTGAACAAAGAAAAGGTCGACTGGAATTTCCGTGTGCCGGGACCTTTTGCGTACTTTTCAGTCATGAAAAGTATGTGATAGAACGACAACAAGAAGAATAAACGACAACAGATTAAGGGTAAAGTTAGGCTCAATAAAAATGACACAATTTTGGTATAATAGAATTATTATTCCTTGATTCTAGTTTACATTAGTGTTCCGCAATCAACTCCAGTACCTTTAGCCCGTTTTCAGTTTTCACCTTTCCGTTTTCCGTTCACATTACTCAAGCATTGCGTCAATCTTCTCCACAAGCGCCTTGAACTCTGCCTCTTCAAACTTACGTGTGAGCATCACAATCTTGCCGTCACGGTCAATTAGAATGTTACGTGTTATTCCTGCACCACGCAAAGCATAACTTGCGAATACATCGCCGTTGCTGTCCATAGCAATGGGGTAGGTTGTGCCCACCTTCTCGATGAAAGGCAAAATATCCTCTTTTGTCTCTTCGCGGTCAATACCCACAAGCACAAAATCTTTGTTATCCTTGTGGCGCTGCCAAATGTCGCTCTCAATGAAGGGCATCTCCTTGCGGCATATACCGCACCAACCGGCGGTGAACTGCAGCATCACGACCTTGCCACGCTGCTCGGAGAGAGTGAACTTTGTGCCGTCAAGCATCTCGAGCGTGAAATCAGGGGCTGCATCGCCCACCTTCACGATATAATCGTGCTCATAGACAGTAACAGAATCGGCCTTCGCCTCCGGAACACTCTCCGAAACGGCCGGTGCTGTTTCTACTACAGGCTTTGCATTGTTGCCGGTTCCATTACATGAGATACAGAATGCTCCTACAAGAAGGAGTGCAATAAAATTGTTTTTCATATCATTGAACATTTAGGAATATACATATAGCGCGAAGATACAAAAATCATCATTCAGCACATAATGCGATAATGTAATATTTGTTTTCAATAAGTGAAAATAACAAACTTAAATAATTTTTTAATCTGCAAACATAAAGAGATTATTTGTTCAATAACTACACAATAATTCGTAAATTTGCAGCATCATATTCAAGAATATGAAGAAGAAAGTAAACATAACAGAACAATCGGCACTGGTACTTGAAGGAGGCGGCATGCGCGGTATATTCACTATCGGCGTTCTTGACAATTTCATGGACCGCGGAATAAGGTTCCCTTATATAATAGGTGTAAGCGCAGGAGCATGCAATGCACTCTCTTATATGTCCAACCAACGAGGCAGGGCTAAGTTCTCCAACATAGACATGATGGAGAAGTACAATTACATAGGCTTCAGGCATCTTGTCACTCAAGGAAACATCATGGACTTTGACCTGCTTTTCCATAAACTGCCCGAGGAGATTTACCCATACGATTACGACGCCCTTGCACGTTGCCCCGAGAGGCTTGAGATAGTGACCACCAACTGCATCACAGGCGAGGCCAACTACTTCCAGGAGAAGAACGACCCTAAACGCGTGATAGATATCGTAAAGGCATCGAGCAGTCTCCCTTTCGTGTGCCCGATAGCATACGTCGACGGCGTTCCTATGGCCGACGGCGGCGTTGCCGACTCCATTCCGGTGGAGCGCGCGATGTCGCAAGGCTTCACAAGGCCCGTCATAGTCCTCACACGCAACAAGGGATACCGTAAACCGGCCAAGGGCACCAAAGTACCATTCTTCATGTACCGTAAATACCCCAAGCTGAAAGAGGCTATACGCAACCGTAATGCCATATACAATAGCCAGGTGGAACTTGTGGAGAAGATGGAGGCCGAGGGTAGTGCCATTGTCATACGCCCCGAGCATCCCATTGAGGTAAGCCGCATGGAACGTGACATAAACAAACTGCACGCCCTGTACCAGGAAGGCTATGACCTCGCAGCAAAGATTGAATTTGAAATGGAATGACTGCTATGATTGAACAGATAAAGGAGTTTGCAAAGCAAGGCTGGGAGTTGGGGGAGTGCCATGGCATGCCACATTGGGAACGTGTGGAGCGCAACGGCCTGTTATTGGCAACAGAGGAGGTGAACACCACCGTGGTGCGTCTGTTTGCCTATCTGCACGACAAATGGCGCATTGACAACTGGGAGGACCTTGAACATGGCAAGCGCGCAGCCGAAAACATCCTGAAGCTGCGTGGCACACTGCTTGCCCGGCTCAAGGATGAGGAGTTTGAACAGCTGCGCAAAGCATGCGAGCTGCATACAGTGTGCCACAGGACAGGCGACATCACGATAGACACCTGCTTCGACGCCGACAGGCTCGACCTTCCGCGTGTCGGGATATTGCCACGCCCAAGCAAGATGGCTACCGAACGTGGAGCATACTATGCAGCGAATATGCACCGGTATCGCAAGGATTTCAAGGAGATTGAAACATCAATATAAGCCCAAGACGCCAACAAGCAATGGTTACCAATCCCCATTCAATGCATTAGCCACTGCTGACTGGTATTTCTCTGTTGTAGTGGCTTTAAGGATTGGTTTCCTCAGACGTTTGGGAAGGGTGGGGAGCAGATACTCCCAATAGGGTTTCATCTTTGTGAGGAACTGGGTGTTTCCCTGGAGTCGGGGAGTGAGCTGCCGAAGCATCTCATCATGCATTGTCCTGACAAGCCTGCACATCTCTTCTGTTGTCAGTTCACAGCCACGGCTGTACTCAATGCCAAGTGCAGGGTTGGCGAGCAGTCCACGGCCTATCATCACACCGCAAAGTTCCGGAAACAGAGTCTCAATACGTTGTATATCAGCCAATGAGCTTATATCTCCATTATATATTACAGGATGCTTGCATGCTGCAAAGAACTCGTTGAATGCATCAATGTCGGCAGCTTTTTTGTACTGTTCAATGCCCAGACGTGGGTGCATGGTTATATGGCTGAGTGGGGTATCATTGAGTATCGGCAGCAGCACACGCCACTCATCCTTGCTCTCCCATCCCAGACGCATCTTTACCGAGAATGTAAAGCCTGACCAACGCCTTGTCTCCTCCATCAGCACTGCTACCATGTCGGGGTGGGGCAGAAGCCCTGCTCCATGCTTCTTGCGCACCTGCAATGCAAAGGAACAACCCATGTTTATGTCGGCACAAGTGTAGCCTTCATTGGCTATGAGTTCCATTAGAGGGTGCATCTCATCGGGTGTGGCGGCTATTATCTGTGGCACAAGGTTTTCAACCGAATTGTTCTTGCGTTCAATGTCGCGAATGTCCTTGCTGCGTATCTCGCCATGCTCATAGCGGAGGAATGGCGTGAAATAGCCGTCAATGCCACCGAACACTGCGCTGTGGACATTGCGCCACACGGCCTCGGTAAATCCTTGAAGAGGTGCTGAATATATTTTCACTGGTTTGCTGTCACTTATGATACCTGTGCGAATTTAGGGAAAGTTTTTCCAATACACAAGCATTACTGACCATTAGAGCGCACCTGTCATACTGAGCTTAGCGAAGTATCTCATAAACAACAAAGCGGAATTCCTTACCAAATGTAAGAAAGAGCACAAATTCAAGAGTCATATTAAACATAAGACATAGAATTATGTTCCATGCGTGCAAATTCTTAAAATCTCATCAATAGCACGAAGAGAGTGCAAATATCAAAGTTATATTAAACATAATATTTATTATCATGCTAATGGTTCAGTAATTACGGTAGGGGCCTTTAACCATATATTAAACAATGAAAAAGGAGAGATAATAATTATCAGAAATAATGGATATTTAATTAAAAAGCCGATAGAATGATTATGTAAAGATTCGGTTATCGTTTTGCATTTATTATAGGAATCTGTTGAGGATTCGTTGATTTTAAGTAAATTTGCATCCGTTTTTAAAATTGAATCCAAATACACTATTATATATTAAGAATATGCCTGAATTATCAGAAAGAGCTATACTAATGCCATCCTCGCCAATCCGCAAGTTGGCACCTTTTGCAAATGCGGCAAAGGAACGTGGCATAAAGGTCTATCATCTAAACATCGGACAGCCTGACCTGAACTCTCCCGAGGTTGCCCTTGAAGCCATAAAGAAGTTCGACCAGAAGATTCTTGAATATAGTCCAAGTGATGGCTTTCTCTCTTTGCGTGAGAAACTTGTCGGCTACTACGACCAGTATCAGATTAAACTCAAGCCCGATGACATTATCGTAACCTCGGGCGGCTCGGAGGCTGTGCTTTTCGCATTCCTCACTTGCCTTAACCCCGGCGATGAGATTATCGTTCCGGAACCGGCATATGCCAACTACATGGCATTTGCGATATCTGCCGGAGCTGTTATCCGCCCGATACGTTCTACAATTGACGAGTCGTTTGCATTGCCACCGATGGAGCGTTTCGAGGAGCTCATTAACGAGCGTACACGAGGCATACTCATATGCAACCCGAACAACCCTACAGGTTACCTTTATACCCGCAACGAAATGAACCGTATACGAGACCTTGTAAAGAAACACAACCTCTATCTCTTCTCGGATGAGGTTTATCGTGAGTTCATATACACCGGTTCTCCTTACATATCGGCTTGCCATCTCGAAGGCATCGAAGATAATGTGGTGTTGATTGATTCTGTATCAAAGCGTTACTCGGAATGCGGCATCAGAATCGGTGCGCTTATAACCAAGAACAAGGCTGTGCGCCAGGCTGTTATGAAGTTTTGCCAGGCACGTCTGAGCCCACCACTCCTTGGCCAGGTTGTTGCCGAGGCATCAATAGAGGCTCCACGTTCATATGCAATAAACACATACGAGCAGTACATCGAGCGCCGCAACTGCCTTGTGGATGAATTGAACAAGTTGCCGGGGGTCTACTCCCCTATTCCAATGGGCGCCTTCTACACCGTTGCACGCTTGCCAATCGATGACAGTGACAGGTTCTGCGAATGGTGTCTTACCGACTTTGAATATGAAGGCGAAACCATAATGATGGCGCCTGCGTCGGGATTCTACAGCGAGGAGGGTTATGGCAAGAACGAGGTACGTATTGCCTACGCCATTGACAAGCAGGACTTAAAGCGTGCGATATTCCTTCTTGGCAAAGCGCTTGAACAGTATCCCGGACGTGTTGACTGATTATTAATCAATTGATTGATACACAAACAAAAAATCCACAGCCTTTCAGCTGTGGATTTTTTGTTGTCAATAGTCAAGGAATCAATAACCCAAAGACTTCTGAAGCTTCTCAAGTTCCTCGAGCTTGTCGGTCATCTTGAGGTTGTAGTAGCAGTTTGTAAGGTTCATCAACCAAAGGTCGTGCTTGTCGGGAGCAACCTCGCGGAGCTTCTCGAGCAAAGGCAATGCCTTGTTGTAGTAACCGTCAAGAATCTTCTTGTCCTCGGCAATCTTCTTCTTGTCTGTAACCTTTGTTGAAGACTGGGCAGTGCTGTACTCCTGTGCCTTGATGAGGTAGCAACGGCCGAGGTTAGAAAGAGCGTTCTCGTAGTTAGGGTCAACATTCAGAGTCTTCTCGTACCACTCGATAGCTGTGTCGAAGTCCTCCTTCTGGTGTGCGATATAGCCCTTCAGGTAAACAAAGAGGGGATTTGAAGGGTCTGTAGCTATCAAATCATCGGCCAACTTGCCGAGTTCCTCGCTCTGGTTACGGCTGTCATAGTAGTGAATCAATGACTGGCTGTAGTAGAGGTCAGACGGGAACTTTGTGATACCCTCCTTACACATGTTCAACCATGTAGCGCTGTCGCCCTTCTCAAGATAAGCTGCTGCCTTGAAACGGTAAGCACTCTCAGCCATCTGTGGGTTCTGCATTGCAAGGTCAACGTGAGTGAGAACCATGTCATAGTTCTCGAGCTGCATACCGCAAAGAGACATGTTGTAAGCTGCAACAGGTACGTTTACTGTATCCTTTGGCATCATGCCTTCCTTGTAAAGCTTATCAGATGAATCGATGAACATCTTGAAGAGGTTGTAAGCCTTCTCATACTCCTCATTGCCGTAGTAGTAAGCACCTGCATTGTAGAACTGTGCAAACTGCTGAGCGTAAGTCATCTTGATGAAATCGCTGTACTTGGGCTTGATGCGTCCCTTTGCATCGGGCATATTGTCATACTTCTCGCAGTTTGCGAGGTCTGTGCCAAGCTCATAAACATATGAGTACATCAATGGCTCATCAAATGCAGCGCCCTCGGCACGCTTGCGGTTCTCGTTGTCAATAACGGCCTTCTTTGCCGATGTGCTCACGAACCATACATATGCATCAGTGTTGACAAGCTCGTTGCTTGTTGCAGTCTTAAGGGCGTTTGCTGCAGCTACAGGATCCTGCTGAATCTTTGCCTCAGTATCCTGAACCATTGTCATGAGCGCCTTTCTCTGCTTCTTCTGCTCTTTGATCTGTTCCTTAGTCAATTCCTGACCTATAGCAAATGACCCCATGAGGACAAATGCTAATGATAATACTAATTTTTTCATACTAAAAGGTTTAAGTTTATATTCAGTTGTTGTTCTCTTCTGTTGTATTCTCTGTGCCTTCGGCGCCTTCAACAGGCTGCTCATCCTCAACGTCGCGGGTTACCTTGCATACCGAACCGATGCAGTCGTTCTTCTTGCCGAGGTTGATTACACGTACACCCTGTGTCGCACGGCCCTGAACTGGAATCTGGTCGACAGATGTGCGTATTGTAATACCGGACTTGTTGATAATCATGAGGTCGTTCTCATCATTCACGTCCATAATAGCAACAAGCTGACCGGTCTTCTCGGTTACCTGCAGGGTCTTCACGCCCTTACATCCACGGCTTACGGTAGGATAGTCATCTGTTACAGAACGCTTGCCGTATCCCTGCTCAGAAAGTACAAGCAGGCTATGCTCAACGTCATCGTTCTTAGGCAGCACCACCATGCCTACTACCTCATCATCCTCGGCAATGTCCATACCCTTGACACCTGTCGCCGTACGGCCCATTGCGCGGACAGTGCTCTCGTTGAAGCGTACAGCCTTACCGCCACGGTTGGCAAGGATGATATCGCTGTCACCGTCTGTCAGGGCTACTGCAATCACACGGTCATCCTCGCGGATGGTAATGGCGATGATACCGTTGGTGCGCGGACGTGAGTACTGCTCGAGGCTTGTCTTCTTGATAATACCGTTCTTGGTACAGAAGACAATGTTGTGGCTCTCGATGAAGTTCTTGTCGGCAAGAGTCTTCACGCGCACGAATGCATTGACTGCATCATCGGCGTCGATATTGAGCAGGTTCTGTATTGCACGTCCCTTTGAGTTCTTGTTGCCCTCGGGAATCTCATATACCTTGAGCCAATAGCACTTGCCACGCTGTGTAAAGAAGAGCATGGTATTGTGCATAGTAGCCGTGTAGATATACTCTATGAAGTCACTGTCGCGTGTATCACTGCCCTTTGAGCCTACGCCACCACGGTTCTGGCTACGGTACTCGGTAAGAGGAGTACGCTTGATGTAACCCAGATGAGAGATTGTGATGACCATCTCATCATCGGCATAGAAGTCCTCGGGGTTGAAGTCGCTTGATGCGCTGTAGTCAATCTTGCAACGACGCTCATCGCCATACTTCTCCTTGATTTCAAACAGTTCATCCTTGATGACCTGCTTGCAAAGTTCCTCATCGGTAAGGATTGCGTTGTAGTACTCGATTTTGCGCATGAGTTCCTCATACTCGGCATGCAGCTTGTCCTGCTGTATGCCGGTAAGCTGTGCAAGACGCATCTCTACAATTGCTGCAGCCTGCACCTCGGTAAGAGAGAATCGCTCTACAAGAGCGGCTCTTGCATCGGCAGGAGACTTGGCAGCCTTGATAAGACGTACTACCTCATCAATGTTGTCCGAAGCGATGATGAGACCCTCCACAATGTGGGCACGCTCCTCGGCCTTGCGAAGCTCGTACTTTGTACGGCGGATTACAACATCGTGACGGTGCTCCACAAAACAGCCGATGCACTCCTTCAGTGAAAGGAGCTTCGGACGGCCACCGACAAGAGCGATACAGTTCACACTGAACGATGTCTGTAATGAGCTCATCTTGTATAGCTTGTTGAGGATGACGTTTGCGTTCGCATCACGCTTCACGTCAATGACAATGCGCATACCCGACTGGTCGGAC
Organism: Bacteroidaceae bacterium; assembly: GCA_017536695.1. Classification (GTDB taxonomy): domain Bacteria; phylum Bacteroidota; class Bacteroidia; order Bacteroidales; family Bacteroidaceae; genus HGM04593. The sequence goes on from JAFXGX010000070.1 coordinate 10,355, forward strand.
TCATCATTGATATTTGAAATGCCATCAATCTTCTTCTCGTTTACCATTGAAGCGATGTCCTTGATGAGCTCCTCCTTGTTTACATTGTAAGGGATTGCCGTCACGACAATCTTGTCGTGCTGTGCACCGGCCTCAATCTCGGCAACGGCACGCATGATTACGCGGCCACGGCCTGTCTCATACGCATCGCGTACGCCGTTAAGGCCGAAGATATCGCATCCTGTAGGGAAGTCGGGAGCCTTCACGTACTCCATCAGGCCATCGGTATCGATATCGGGATTGTCGATATATGCAACGCATGCATCCAGCACCTCGTTCAGGTTGTGTGTCGGGATATTGGTAGCCATACCCACCGCAATACCCGATGAACCGTTCACCAGGAGGTTGGGGATACGTGTCGGCATTACTGTAGGCTCGACAAACTCATCGTTGTAGTTCGGCTGGAAGTCAACTGTCTCCTTGTAGAGGTCCTGTGCAAGTTCCTCACCAATCTTGTGCAGACGTGCCTCGGTATAACGCATGGCAGCCGGAGAGTCACCGTCGATTGAACCGAAGTTACCCTGACCGTCAATGAGCGGATAGCGCATAACCCAGTCCTGTGCCATACGTACAAGTGCACCATACACCGATGAATCGCCATGAGGATGGTATTTACCGAGTACATCACCGACCGTACGGGCCGATTTCTTGTATGGTTTGTCCGAAGTATTTCCAAGCTCCATCATACCATAGAGTATACGGCGATGAACGGGTTTCAATCCATCTCGAACATCAGGTAGAGCTCTCGCCACAATTACCGACATTGAGTAGTCAATATATGAAGAGCGCATCTCTTCCTCTACATTGACTTTAATAATTCTGTCGTTCTCAATCATCTTCTAAAAATAAATATTAATTGGTTTCTCAAAATTCTTCTTTATATACCTTATTATATAAAACATTGCTAAATTAATCAAAATTGCCGAAATGCGCAAACAAATTAAGTTTTATTAAGCTCCAGAAGCCGTTTAAACCGCTTTCTAAAGCAAAAAGCTCTGAAAAGCGGTTTAAACGGCTTCTACGGACATCCTCAACCGAGCGATAGGTTCCACCCCTTCTCGACATCGGAGAGCAGTGCCGGTTTACCGTTCTCCATATGCGACATCGCCGCTACTATCTTCTGCATGCTGACCGGGTCATCCACATCAAGCCCTGCATCGGCGTCGATGCCTGTCTTTGAGGAGACAAACCCGACGTACGCATCGGTATCGTTCTCGACAGGCGGAGCCCAGCGCGTTATCCACCGGCGCAGAGTCTTGAGTCCATGCCTGCGGTAATAGTTCCTGAGCGTTATGAACGCCGCGCGATAACCCCATCCCGCATCGGTAAAAGAAAAGAACTCCTTGTCCCGCTGCACTGGCGAGAGCCCTTTCCATTGTGTACTGTTCCGCCGTATATTCAGCGGATTGTTGTTTCTGAGACCTCTTGAGATTTTCATTTTTTGCTGCAAAATTAATTTCAGATAGAAATATCAGATTGCTGTGATGACATTTCTGCAAACAGCCACAGATTACAGAATTCAAACAACTTCCAAGTTTACCACAATAAGATGCACCTGCTCTCAAATAAAAATCTTATCTTCGCAGAAGAAAAGAAAAACCACAGAATTTGAATTTACAAAATTATATTTTATATGAGAGTTGACATTATTACCACCTTCCCGGAGATGATGGAGAGCTTTTTCAATTCATCAATAATGGGACGTGCTCAGCGTAATGGATATGCCGAAATTTGTTTACATAATTTACGTGATTATACAACTGACAAGCATCGTAAAACCGATGATTATCCATTTGGTGGCTGCGCCGGGCTCGTGATGAAAATTGAGCCGATTGACAACTGTATAAAGCACCTTAAGGCCCAGCGCGAGTACGACGAGGTCATTTATACCACCCCAGACGGGCAGGTTTTTGACCAACCGATGGCGAATTCGCTCTCAATGAAGCAGAATCTCATATTTTTGTGCGGCCACTACAAGGGAATTGACCACCGTATTCGTGAACACTTGATTACCAAAGAAATAAGCATTGGAGACTATGTGCTGACGGGTGGCGAATTGGCTGTTGAAGTTATTTGCGATGCTGTCATTCGCCTAATTCCGGGTGTAATTTCAGATGAAACATCAGCCCTGAGCGACTCTTTTCAGGACAATTTGCTCGCTCCACCTGTATATACGCGCCCGGCAGAGTATAACGGATGGAAAGTACCCGATATCCTGCTCTCGGGGCATGAGGCAAAGATACGCCAATGGGAGTTTGAGCAATCGCTTGAGCGCACAAAGCTTTTGCGTCCCGACCTTTTGAAGTAAAATAATTTTTATTTACACATTACATTTGTATATACAAAAGTATAACACTTAAACAAGCACTGATACAAAAGTAATTATATAAAAACAGGAGTCCTCATGGACTCCTGTTTTTATATTCACTCAGCAATGAGTTCCTGATTCCGTTTGCCGGCTTTATACCTCGAGTGCACCAATCAGTTCATCGATAGAGCTCATCTTGTGGCGCACAAGATAACCCTGGATATAATCAACAATTTCGCCAGTTACCGCAGGATTCATGAAATTGGCTGTACCCACCTCTATTGCACTTGCACCGGCAAGCAGGAACTCAATGGCATCGGCACCGGTCGTGATACCGCCGATACCCACTACAGGGATTTTGACAGCCTTGGCAACCTGCCATACCATACGCAGAGCGATAGGCTTGACAGCAGGACCGCTCATGCCTCCGGTGATTGTAGAGAGCACAGGACGGCGTTTCTCAGAATCAATGGCCATGCCAAGCAGAGTGTTGATAAGCGACACACTGTCAGCGCCAGCACCCTCAACGGCGCGCGCAATCTCTGTAATATCCGTCACATTGGGCGAGAGCTTTACGATAAGGGTCTTCGGATAGGCCTTGCGCACAGCAGAGACAACCTCAGCCGCCGACGCAGCCTGCACGCCGAAAGCCATACCTCCCTGTTTTACGTTAGGGCAAGAGATATTCAACTCAATGGCAGGAATCTTTTCGAGTGCAGCCACCTTCTCGGCACATGCCACATAATCCTCAATACATGCTCCCGATACATTAACGATAACATTCGTGTCAAGGTCCTTGAGTTGGGGATATATGTTCTGGGCAAAATAGTCAACACCTTTGTTCTGCAACCCCACAGCATTGAGCATTCCCATAGGGGTCTCGGCGCTACGCGGATAGGCATTGCCCTCGCGATGGTTAAGGGTCGTGCCTTTTACTATAAAGCCACCCAACTTGTTCAAGTCAACGAAATCGGCGAACTCAAGTCCGTAGCCGAATGTTCCCGATGCAGTCATGACCGGATTCTTCAGTTCAAGACCGCCTATTTTTACATCTGTCTTTACCATTTCAGTTCATCTATTGAAAATACCGGACCGTCTGTACACACACACTTATGCCCCTCCTTGGTATCCTCCACACAGCAGAGGCATGCACCAAGGCCACAGGCCATCTTGTTCTCGAGCGAGACCTCGCAGCTGATGCCGTTCTCACGCGCATATTTGGCGACAGAGAGCATCATCGGCTTAGGACCGCACGTATATATATGGTCGAACTTCTCGCCAAGAACTGAGTGATTTGTAACATACCCCTTCTCGCCCAATGTTGCATCCTCGGTTGTGTACTCGACACGACCCAAAGCCTCATATGCCTCGCGCAGATAGAGGTCCTTCGCCGAACGGGCTCCGATGAGAATTGTGAAGTCACAGCCACGCGCCTTAAGCTCCTGGGCAAGGTAGTAGAGAGGAGCCGAACCCACACCGCCGCCGACAAGCAGATAACGCTTGCCTGCACCCTCGGGCAAAGTAAAACCGTTTCCGAGAGGCATAAGGGTATTGACCTTGTCGCCCACATTCAACGAGCCTAACCAACGAGTACCGTCACCGACAAGCTGCACAAGGAAACCGACCTCATTCTTCTCTGCATCGAAACTGTGCACCGAAATAGGACGGCGCAACAATACGCTTGGAGTGCCGTCAATGCGCAACTCCGCGAACTGCCCCGGGAATGTCTCGGGAAGAGGAGCGTCACAGCCCATGAGCAGCAAAACACAGTTTGCATTGACCTGCTTCACCTCTTTTATTGTCAAATCGACAAGAACTTTTTTCATATGATTATCCTATTGGGTTAATATCTTTCACTATTTGCGAAGATACAACTTTTATTCACAGAATGTTTAATTTTAAGATAAAATGTTGCCTTGTTTGTCACATAAACGTGCAAGCAAAAAGTAGAGGGGATAATATAAATACCTACAGGACAGCAAACATATATAAGTATAAAAGACAAGGATGCACCGAGTGAAAGTGCATCCTTTATTCAGCTGTGCAGTTTGTCCAAAGCTACAATAAAGCAAAGGCATCCCCGCTTATTTCTCAGGCAATAAAGTCTCGTATGTGCCGTCGGTGTAGAATATACGTATCTCCTTGATCCTGCGCTCAGACACAGCCTGCTGGCGAGGCTTCTGCACTACAGGCTTACGCTGACGCTCGGCACTCCTTGAACTTTGCAGCTGCCTTGCAGGCTGCTCCTGCTGCTCTTGTTCCTGCCGCTCTACCTGAACCCGTCGGGGTGAAGCAACGGAAAGTTCCGGTACCTTTTCGGTCAAAGGTTGCGAGAACAGTGTATTTTCGGCCTCTGCAGCATCGCCGGCAGCAAAATCCAAAGCTACAGGCTCTTCACCTTTACCGGTCATGAGCCATCCTAAATCAAGTTCGGGAAAAGCCTCATATATTTTCTGCAATACCTCAAGACTGGGCTTATTACGGCCACTTATTATATGAGACACCGATGCGCGCTGTATTCCCGTACGGTCGGCCAACTGTGACGGAGTAAGCCTGTAGCACTTCATCAGCAATTCAATTCTTTCTCTTTCGTTCATCGTTTATGCAGTTTTTCAAATATACAAATGTCATCACTATACTTTCCACAAAGATAAAAACTATTTTTCAAACAAGCAAACACAAAAAGACACAACAACAATCTACTGAATTTACATTTATAAAACCAATGAATCATTTTACAAAAAGACAAAGACCCTCACCCGCAAGTCTACAGATTCACGCCAAAAACAGTACAGAATTGCAGCCCAGGAAACACCATTAGGCTATAATTTACATTATTTTTTTAAGATACCCGATTGATATACCTAACAATACGATTAAAAATATCGCAAAATATGCAAGAATTGACTTCCCGGCATCAAATAGTGGGCAAAATACTAAACAATCACTTTAACAAATACAAAACTAATATTGATATACAATAACTTAAACACATAAAATACAATGTGCATATTTTTTGTATATTAGTATTCACACGGTTGACAACCTATTGTTGATAACTAAAACAGGATGTTTGACAAAAAGGTAGAAATGGCGGCCGCACCACCCGATTACATTTGTATTGCCCAACAATTACACAATACTTGTATTCGTTAATTCACATTTGAAACAACAATAACACTTGCCAAGACGACGCGCTAATTTATATTTGTAAAACACTAAAAGATGAATAAAAATAAAAAAACACCCTTTATCTATAGAATTTGCAGTTGAAATTTACGATTGTTTCAAAAATCCCAAGCAATACAGGGATTGAAGACATTTTTTTGAATCTCAAAGGGTTAAAATACACTTACCACATTGTAATTCAGCAAGTTATAGCATATTTTCAATGCGCAAACTATTCGTAAAAGAGAAAAACAGCCACTATTTCATAAAAAGGTGCAAAAAAACGACTACAATAGAAGAAACAATGCTCTTATCTTTAGGCCACGCGAAAATATCCTGAGATTCCCGCGCGCACAGCACAAACACTTTATACCAGCCACCATCCAATTTCGCTAGAGAGATAAAGGCCACACACCGGGCAGCCCCATCAAAATCCAGAAAAGAATGCACATGACACTTTTGAATAGAAGCAAACTCCTGGAGAATCGCAAGAACAAGGATGATGCGGCTGCAAGAGAATCCTTCTCTTATAAGCAAGAGAGCGAGACATTATTACTTCGGCACCACCATCAACAAAAAAAAGGCCGTGGCAAAAGCCACAGCCTAAATTTAAAAATGCAATTATTTCCATTGACGGCAACAACCGTCATTCACCATTGAAGGCACTTGTCAGGTTCACTTCAAGGACCTTCAAAGCACGGCCTTAGAACATGACCTTGATAGCCTTAGAACTTGTTTTAACGATATATACCCCTGCAGACGGAACCGTTACAGCATCCTTTGCACCGCTGTAAACCTTTACCCCTCCCAAAGTATATACCTCTACGGTAGAACCTTCAACTTCAATTCCGTCAATGGAAGTCGGAGTCATCTGTACATCCATGTAATCGGAGAAAGCCGATGCTCCATAAGCATCCTTTGCCTGCACGCGGTAGCGGTACTTTGCACCCGCCTCAAGCTCTGTAAACTTATAAGTAAGCTCATTCGTAGAGACACTGGCCACACGCTCCGATGAGAAGGACAATGTTGCCGAGAGATTTATATTATAGACATTCACACGCTTCTTGCCCGAACTTGCAGAGGTTGTGAATTCTACATGGAATTCACCCTTCACTTCAGCCGCAAAAGTATATACCTCCATAGCGGCAGCCGGTTCAACATCCTTGCTTGCCAACGTTGCACCGGTTGCATCCTTCATAGAGACTGTCAGTTTCACTCCTGTATCAGTGCTATTGTAAAGAGCCGCATAGAAAGACAATGAAACCTCTCCTGTCGCATTGAAAGTAGGTGTAGTCAGCGTACCGGCGTTCTTTGAAGAGCCTACTCTCAGCACTCCTCCTTCACTGTATACGTATTTACCGGTCCAACCGCTTGTTGCCGTGCAGTCATCGATTGTCGCCGATACATCAGTATTTGTCTTTGTACAACCCACAAAATCTTCGCTCAACAAAGTGGCGGCATCACCCGAACCATCGGCAGCCTCGGTCACCTTATAAAGTTCAACATTATACTCCTCCGCACCTTCAACAGCCTCCCAATTTGCAATAAAGGATGTCTCGGTAACATCAGTAGCCTGCGAAACAACGGGAGCCACAAAAGAGCCTCCCATAAAATTGAAGGAGATTATGCCATCAGTATAATTGATGCCTCTGATAGGCTTATTCATATAACCACCGACATACACCTTCGCTGCAGGAACCGATGTATTAGTAAGTTCTGTATTACCGCTTGTACCGGGCCACACATCACCCTTGAGGCTGGCAACAAACTGCTGGGAAGAAACTTCGCCATACACATCCAGTTTGCCGTCGGCAGGAATAAGGGTGTACCGTGGGTGATTCTTTGTTGTATTTATTGTATTATTGTCCCACGCACTCTTGTTGTAATCAACATGAATCACAAGCATTCCGCTATTGAAAAGGTAAGTATCCCAAACCTCCTGTTTGCGGTTCTCGAGAATGTAGTATTCATTAGGATTGGCATCGTTGACCACCTTATACGCAGTACCGCCCTGAGTCAGAGGCTTCATTGAGTAGTCACCCTTCTTGTCAAGCACCACAAGGTCTCTCCAACCACAGAAATCACGCTGATAAGCACTGTAGCCCACCGGAACATAACCTTCGGCAGCATAATTGCCCTGGTCCATTACATCCCAATAGTCCATGCCCCAGTTGCCGCTCTCATATGTTGTATCGTAAATATCGTGCAGGCCAAGACAGTGTGAGAATTCATGGCAGATGAGGCCGATACCGGCAAGTACCTTGCCTATCTTCGATTCATACTCCTCACTGTACACAAGTTCGCCGCTGCATGCATAGGTATCGCATTTCACGCCGTCGACAGTTATAGAGCCGGCCTGAGAAGAGAGAGTCCACTGGTGTGGCCATATGGTATTCTCCGAAGCACCATACGACTCGGAATATCCTGCATATATGCAATAGATAAACTCAACCTCGCCATCACCGTTGTTGTCGCACTTTGAGAAGTCAAAAGTAGCATCGGCCTTCTGAATACCCTCCTTAACCGCATAGGATGCCTTTTTATCATCGCCGTTAGCATCGTTACCGCCATAGTAGGACATATCATTGTCAAGAGTAATGATATCTGTTACCATAAAGTTCGGGCGGAACTTGCCATCGGACTGCGCAATGAAATAGTCACGCGCACTGCCTACACACTCGGCAAAAGGATTATCCAATTTAAATTCTTGGGTATTGAGAAGATTGTTTATATCATCCTTGGTATATGTAAACTTGGTATCCTTGAACTGTACAAGGACAACTGCAATATTCACGTCACCTTCGGGTGTTATCTGCGAACCGGCTTTCTGTGCTGCAGCCCTGAATTTTGCCGAGCGCGCTTTATGAGCACTGTTCAATGAAACCATCATCCCTTCATAATCAATGGAAGCGACAAGGTTCTTCTCGAACAAGGTACGGTGTTCAGCGTCGTGCGCCAGACATTCTGTAGACACGAACTGACCTTCAGGAGTGAAAGTGGCATACGAAAAATCACCATTGGCCTCTCTTATAAGTGGTTTGCCGTCAATGGTCGAATAATAGTGCAACGACTCATCACCGGAAAGCATTACAGTAAGCTCTGTACCGTCAGACTGCTTGACCTTCTTGGAAACTCTTCGCGCAGGAGCTGCGTATGTAACAGCAGCAATCAACAACAGCAAAAGCAAAAATGTGTATTTTTTCATCACAATATTCAAGTAATAATTATATAATTATATTATTAGTTGCAAAATTAATAATTATTACCGATTATTCCGACAAGAGACATTATTTTAACACGGCTTTGCCATAAATTTCCGTCAAATCACGCCATATTTCTACCCGCCAGACTCACGTGGCCCCTCTACCACCCCGACAAGATATATACTTACACCAATCAACGCCAAGGAGAGAAGTATTATCGGCTGAAAATGGTCCATTCCCAAAAGGAATGAGAAAAACGCAGCAACGAGCAGAGTGACATAGCCGTATAGTGCCACTACTGTACTTTTCAGGTATTTAAGTCCGATGGGAATGAGAAAGTAGGTTATGACAGTGGGAAAAATCAGGACAAACATGAGTACCGACAAAGGAAGAAGTTCAAGCTTGCCCTCGAAAAGCGGAGCGCTGAATCCCGTAAAGAGAGTAACTGCAAGAGCCACAACAGCCCCTGAAGAGAATGTATAACGAAGAATGGTGATACTCGAAAAGCGCCCCACCATTCTTGCCGAGAGCACAAGATATATTGAATAGATAATTGAAGCAAATATAGCCAATATATTACCTAACAAAGGATTACTCGCATGGCTCTTTTCCGGTTCGGAAAGTATGCAGAGCAACGCTCCGACAAACCCCACCACAAGGCCGAGCAACTTCCGGGAGTCAACACTTTCGCGATAGACCACAGCCGAGACAACAACCACCCAAAGAGGCTGCATTGCATTGAAGATTGCAAAATTGACTGGAGTCGTGTAACTTATACTGAGCGCATATAGCGACATATAACCGAAAATACCGCAGGAACCAAGCGCAACAAGCTTAAGCGCATCCCTCCATTGTACGGTTTCGGGCTTCGAGAATATCGAAATGACCCAGAAAACGACAGCGCCGAATGTAAGACGCAACGAGACGCAGCTTAATGGAGCTATCCATAGCGGCAACAGATAACCGAGCGCATTGACATTAAGTCCGCTCAAGGTGCGGGCAGCAAGCAAGGAGAAGGAACCTTTAGCAAAACCATTCATAACGATACTCTTCTTTTCTTTATAAATACAAGCCACAACATGAAGATGAGCGCGGCAAGAGCAACAACGGCATTAATCAGGAACGGCGAGCTGACGCTCTTTAGCCCTGTTACATCCTGCAAGAACTCAAGGAGAAACGGTGCTACCACTATCGCAACATAATTCATGACCATGACAAGGGCAAGGGCATATGTAACACTTTTTCCCGTAGCCAATCGTGAAACCACATCATAGATATACGGTTGGGCAATGCCGTACCCCACTCCCATGGCAGCACATCCAATGACAATGAAAAAGAGCGAGCCATTGAGCCATATATCTGCAAGCCCCAATGCTATCAAAAGCATCGAAAACACCCACACCCACCCCTTCAATATTGCAAGAATGCGGTTGAGGAAAAGCCCAGGCAGCATCATAGCAAGGAAGAAGAGCGAAGTGACAATTCCCGACACTCCGCTGTCATGTCCCAACGAACCCAGGAGAAAAGGGAGATTTATGCTGACAGCCATTACAAGGTACGTTATAAGCAGATAATATAGCATATATTTCGACAAGGCGCCATAATTTATTGCATTATCCTCCACCTGAGTATTCTCATCGACAGAACTCCTCAAAGTACTCTCGCCACGCCGTATTGCAGGTACAAGGATGATTGAGAAGAACGGCAGAAGATATACCAGGAACGGCAGACGCCACTGGATGTCGGCAAGCCAACCTGTCAACGCTGTGGCAACAACCAGCGAGATGTTCGTTATTGCCGACACATAGCCATACTGCCTCGTACGCTCCTCGCCTTCAAAGAACCTTGAGACAAGCGATGTCGAAAGAGGAACAATTATTCCGGCACATATACCAAGCAGTCCGCTTACCACAATAAGTTGAGTCATACCAGTACAGAGGAAGTATAATGCACCACTCAAAAGAAACAGTGATAAACCAATGTACAGCAACTTAATATGCCCCACCCTCGAGCTCATATAACCGGCCAGTAAGACAAACGGTATTATAAGCAACGAGGGCAATGTTGTAAGCATCTGAATGTCAAGTTCCGTCGCTGACGGAAAGACGGTAAGCAACTTCTCCGATATCGGAGAGACAGCCAGCCCAGGCAAGGATGTCAGTGCCGACACCGACCATATGCCCACAAGAGCCGGCAGGCCAATATACCCTCTTCCTGTATAAATCCTTTTCATAACTACATTTTTTATAGAGCAACAACCGGGCCAGGCATAATGTTGCGATGTCATAAAAAATACAAAAGCCCGAACCAGGTCATTCCCCACAATGTTTCATCTTCACATTAACCATTTTACAAATCTTTAAAACCAAAAGAAATGAGACAAGAAAGTTGTATGACAAACGACACCACATCGGTGTTCGGTTCAGAAGAGATGTTAAAGAGCTCGCCCGTAGACAAGATTCCACAGCACCCAACCAGAGCCGAGATTGCTTACCGCATGGTAAAGGATGAGACATTCGCACAGACTCAGCCACGCCTGAACCTGGCTACATTCGTTACTACATATATGGACCCGTACGCCACCAAGCTGATGAATGATGCCATTGCAATGAACTACATCGATGAGACTGAGTATCCTCGTGTAGCAGTAATGTGCGCAAAGTGCATCAACATCATCGCGAACCTCTGGAACAGCCCCGAGCAGGCAAAATGGAAAGCCGGAGCGCTGGGAATAGGATCAAGCGAAGCATGTATGCTTGGTGGCGTGGCAGCCTGGCAACGTTGGAAAAAGCGTCGAATTGCCGAAGGGAAACCATATGACAAGCCCAACTTTGTCATCTCATCGGCCTATCAGGTTGTCTGGGAAAAATTCTCCCAGCTATGGCAGATTGAGATGCGCACCGTTCCCCTTACAGCAGAAAAGCTCACGCTGTGTCCTAAGGAAGCTGTCGCTATGTGCGATGAGAACACCATCTGCGTAGTCCCCATCATGGGTGTCACATGGACAGGCCTTAACGATGATGTCAAGGCACTCAACGACGCATTGGATGAATACAACAAGAAGACCGGTTACGACATCCCAATCCATGTCGATGCAGCGTCAGGCGGCTTCATCATGCCGTTCCTGCAGCCCGAGGTTGAATGGGATTTCCGTCTGAAATGGGTTCTTTCGATAAGCACCAGCGGACACAAGTATGGTCTCGTATATCCGGGATTAGGCTGGGTTGTCTGGAAAGACAAGAAATTCCTTCCTGACAGTATGTCGTTCAGCGTGAACTACCTTGGTGCCGAGGTAACACAGGTTGGATTGAACTTCTCGCGTCCGGCTGCACAGATTCTCGGACAGTACTACCAGTTCATACGCTTGGGATTCGAAGGATACAAAGCGATACAGCATAACTCAATGGAGGTTGCCAAGTACCTACACGGCGAGATTGGCAAAATGAAACCTTTCAGGAACTACAGTTCAGAGGTGACCAACCCACTATTTATCTGGGAGATGAAGAAAGAATATTCAAAACAGTGTAAATGGACACTTTATGACCTTCAGGACAAACTCAAGCAGAATGGCTGGATGGTGCCCGCATACACCCTCCCCGCAACACTTGAGGAGACAATTGTCATGCGAATTGTAGTACGTCAGGGATTCAGCCGCGACATGGCCGACCAGTTACTGGGAGACATAAAGGAAGCCGTCGAAGAACTCGACAAGCTCCAATACCCGACACCGTCAAGGCTCAGCATCGACAGCAATGTCAAGGTCAAGGGTACAGTGTATACACACACCGGAAAGTAACCTGTCAATCATATCTGCAGCAGCCCGGCCATGCATACAATGAGTCACATCAAGCACATCCAAGAGCATGTGCAAGAGTTACACTGAATGCACCTTCGGGAAGCAAAGGACATTTGACAGCCACATGCAGGAGTATACGCCCTACCACAGCCGGTCAAAGCCCAAGGAAGGCTAAAACCGTGGCTGCTGCAGATATAACCAACAAACAATTACTGCACTATAATGATTTTCACTACTAGTACGGCGTGAACGGTGGGATTGCAGACGCACTTCCCGGCACCTGCAACCCCGCCGTTATTTCGCCGCCAAGATACTCATATACTACAAAAGCAACGGGCTACGCTTTTTCAAGCATAGCCCGTAATATCATTCTTTGAACTGTAGTTCCCGCAGTTCTTTTATCCCAAATAGGACTTAAGCAATTTGCTTCTCTGATTCTGTTTCAAACGGCGAATAGCCTTCTCTTTAATCTGACGCACACGTTCGCGTGTAAGACCGAAGCGGTCGCCAATCTCTTCAAGAGTCATCTCCTGCATGCCTATTCCGAAGAACATCTGGATTATCTCCTTTTCGCGGTCGGTAAGCGTAGATAGCGCGCGGTCAATTTCACGAGAAAGAGACTCGTTGACCAGCAGGTTGTCCGCCATTGGAGAATCATCGTTCACAAGCACGTCAAGCAGGCTGTTGTCCTCACCGTCGACAAATGGAGCATCTACAGAGATGTGTCTGCCTGAAACCTTCAACGAGTCGACCACCTTGTCTACCGGCAAGTCCAACTGGTCTGCAAGTTCTTCTGCTGAGGGACGACGCTCATTTTCTTGCTCAAATTTTGAGAATGCCTTGCTAATCTTGTTTAGTGAACCCACCTGGTTCAATGGAAGGCGTACGATTCTCGCTTGCTCTGCAAGAGCCTGAAGAATTGATTGTCTGATCCACCACACAGCGTAGCTGATGAACTTGAAACCACGTGTCTCATCAAATTTTTCAGCTGCCTTGATAAGTCCAAGATTACCTTCATTAATCAAGTCGGGCAAACTAAGTCCCTGGTTCTGGTACTGTTTTGCAACTGAAACGACGAAACGCAGATTGGCTCTCGTTAATTTTTCCAACGCTCGACGGTCACCCTTTCTGATTCGCTGTGCCAACTCTACCTCTTCTTCAACGGTAATGAGTTCTTCACGTCCAATCTCCTGGAGATACTTGTCTAACGATGCGCTTTCGCGGTTAGTGATACTTTTTGTAATTTTTAATTGCCTCATTTTTCCTTAAGATACAATTTCAATTTGCAAAGATATACTTTTATAAATACAAATACAACAATTCCGTGTTAAAAGTTATTTATACGGGATTAAAAAAACAATTCGTCTCATTTAACCAATGTCTTCATCAATTACGCCCGACATAAAGCACCCTTTGATAAACAGAGGGATTTCAAAAGCCGTTCCTATCAAGAGTCCTAAATAATAGGCGCCCGAAACTGCCAAACACCAACACCTTGATGAACAGGAAGCAGTTACTTTTGAGTGAAGGCAGGATAAAAAGCAGGAAAACACCCACACCCCGGCGCCTATTATAAAATACTCTTTTAAGCCTCACACTCTAATAGAGTAATTAAATGCCATAATACCACAAAAGACAACGTTAATAAATGTTAACAACTAACAAGACTGCATTTTGGGGAGCGACAATATCGGAATACAGCAACGCTATTTTGTGCAAATTGTTTGAAGAGAGAATATTTTTACTAAATTTGCAGATACAGAAAAAACACAAACAACATAAAGCATATTACCATGACTTACACACCAAGACCTATTGACCTGTCCGATGTTGAGTTGGAGAAGGATTTGAATGAATTACGTGAAGCGATAGCCGAGAATGCGCATGAAATCTGGGCTTCCAAAAGAATAGCCGAAGGCTGGAGCTTTGGTCCATGCAGGGATGACAAGAAGAAAGAGACTCCCGATCTGGTCGAATACTCCAGACTATCAGAGGGAGAGAAAGAGTATGACCGCCAAATGGCTATGGAAACCCTGAAACTCATAAAGAAATTGGGATTCGACCTTATCAAGAGGGAAGAGACCCCGCTGTACAAGTCTCTGCTTGCCCGTATACGCAATGCAAATCAGACCCTTTATTGCCCGCACTGCCCGAAGGATGTAAAGACCCCAATATACTACAAACAGAAATTCTGCGATAAGTGCGGACATCTTATCGAGATAGATTGGTCACTTTATAAACAATAAACCATTATAATAAGGAGGAATCATGGTTTACCAGGTACTCATAGCAGCCCTTATTCCTGTAGTTATACTGTTGATATACATATACAGGGAAGACAAAAGATCGCCTGAGCCTGTATCGCAAATCATAAAGGCATTCTTTTACGGAATACTTTCCGTATTCATTTCGCTATGTATTTCACAGCCTCTTGAAGCTATCGGAGCCTACACTTCAGAGCATACCACAATAACCGAAGCTATTTCTCATTCATTCTTTGGTGCAGCAATACCCGAAGAAATAGCAAAGTTCACCATGTTGTGGTTAGTAATGAAAAAGTGCAGCCACTTTGATGAGCGGCTTGACGGTATTGTATATGCAGTAAGCGTGTCTTTGGGCTTTGCGGCTCTGGAAAACATCTTGTATCTGTTTGACAATATCGACTCGTTCATCTCTGTAGGGATAACCCGCGGACTAATGTCCGTGCCCATGCACTTTTCATTCGGTGTACTTATGGGATACTTCTATTCTCTTGCAAAATTCGGAGACAACAGAAAGAGAGCATGGAACCTGGCGCTTGCATTATCGGCACCGGTTCTTGCGCATGGAATATACGATGCCATCCTCATGGCCGCCGACACTATGGGCCAGGGCGAAGAAGCATTCAAAGGTTTTCTTGTCATCACAGCGATAGCATTCTGCGTATACTTGTGGAAAATGTGCCGCAGAAGAATCAAGGAGTTAAAAACAAAAGAGATAGAAGAACCTCTTATGGCAGCAGAAAGTATCATTGAGGCAGAGCCATACGCCCCGCAACCTGTTGACTGCAGTGACGTTTCACTGCCACAGGAACTATGCAACCTGCTCGAGGAGATGTCGGAGAACGTACACGAGGTATGGGCCCAAGGCCGCATTGATGAGGGCTGGAGCTACGGCCCCAAGCGTGATGATGAGAAGAAAAAGCATCCATGTATTGTACCCTACGACAAGTTGTCGGAACAAGAGAAAGATTATGACCGCAGGACAGCAGAAGGCACGCTCAAGTTCATCATGAAGAAAGGTTACAGGATAACAAAAAGCGAAGAATAAATATATCTTCAGTCGTACTTCCCTTGCCGACTGACAATATAGCACTTATAAAAAAACAGTTGCAGAATATGCCTGAACGCATTCTGCAACTGTTTTTGTTCATGACACGAAAATATTTTTTGAAATATTAATAGTTTGGCACGCTTTTTGCAAGCATTTTTATGTAAAAAGAGTGCAAAGAGGATGATTTTATACACTATCTTCGCACTCACCAAAGTGAAAAGACTATACAACGTATTCATTAATGAAAGAGAAAGAGTAATGAGCAACGAACTATCGCAGAAAATAACTGAAATATTGTCACTCAGCAAAGAAGAGGCCACACGCCTGCGTTGCAGGAGCATAAACCCCGAGCATCTTCTTTTGGGCATCATACGCCGCGGCAACGGCAGTGCCCTCGACATCCTTGGCAGCATGAACATAAACATCCAGGAGCTTAAGGAGACCATCGAGAGCCGTATAGCCACAGCACCGGCCGAGCAGCTATACGATGAGAATGTAGAGATGAGCCTGAGCACGGCAAGGGTTCTTCGTTTCTGTACTCTTGAGGCACGTGCCTTCAAGGCTGTGGCAGATGCCGAGCATCTTATACTGGGTATTCTAAAGGAGAAGAACAACCTTGCTGCAGAAATCCTTGAGGCCAACGACGTGACATATCCAAGGATATTCGACATGATTAAGTCCACTACTACCGACAAGAACAGCAGCATCTCAAACGGTTTCGGCTTTACCGACAATGATGATGAGGATGAAGAGAGACTTCCGGGCAACAGCGGTAACACAAACCAGCATACAGCAGGAACGCAACAGGCCAGGTCGTCAAATGACACTCCTGTACTCGACAACTTCGGAACCGACATGACAAAGGCCGCAAGCGAAGGCAAGCTCGACCCCGTTGTCGGTCGCGAAAAGGAGATTGAGCGCATATCACAGATTCTCAGCCGCAGAAAGAAGAACAATCCCATCCTTATTGGTGAGCCGGGTGTGGGCAAATCGGCCATCGTGGAAGGTCTTGCACAGCGCATTGTAGACCGCAAGACATCACGCATGCTGTTCGACAAGCGTATCATTGCACTTGACATGACCGCAGTAGTTGCAGGTACAAAATACCGCGGACAGTTCGAGGAGCGTCTGCGCGCAATCATAAACGAGCTTGAGAACAACCCCAACATCATCATCTTCATAGATGAGATACACACCATAGTCGGCGCAGGTTCCACACCAGGCTCAATGGATGCCGCGAACATCCTTAAGCCGGCCCTTGCCCGAGGAGAGATACAGTGCATCGGCGCTACCACAATCGACGAGTACCGCAAGACGATAGAGAAGGACGGCGCACTTGAGCGACGTTTCCAGAAGGTTATCGTGGAGCCCACATCGTCCGAGGACACATACAATATCCTCAAGAACATTAAGGAGCGTTACGAGAACCACCACAATGTCACATATACGGATGAGGCGCTGCTGGCATGCGTCAGATTGACCGACAGGTATATTACCGACCGCTGTTTCCCCGACAAAGCCATTGATGCCATGGATGAGGCAGGAGCGCGCATGCACATAAGCAATGTAAAGGTTCCCAAGGAGATTGAGGAGCAGGAGTTGCTCATTGACGCGACCGGCAAGGAGAAGAACGCCGCTGTCAAACGCCAGGATTTCGAGAGTGCAGCAAACCTCCGCGACCGCGAGAAGGCGCTCCAGGCCGAGCTGGCAAGAATGAAGGCTGAATGGGAGAAGAGCCTTACCGACAGCCGTCAGACCGTTGATGAGGAGGAGATAGCAAAGGTTGTCTCAATGATTTCGGGTGTTCCCATGCAGCGTATGCAGCAGGATGAGTGGACACGCCTGAAGGGGATGAAGCAGGAGCTGACAAGCAAGGTCATCGCGCAGGACAATGCAATAGAGAAACTGACAAAGGCCATCCAGCGCAGCCGTGTCGGACTGCAGAACCCCAACAAGCCTATCGGCACATTCATGTTCCTTGGTCCTACCGGTGTGGGCAAGACATTGTTGGCAAAGGAGCTTGCGAAATTCATGTTCGGCAGTGCCGATGCGCTCATACGCATAGACATGAGCGAATACATGGAAAAATTCACTGTCTCGCGCCTTGTCGGTGCTCCTCCGGGATATGTAGGTTACGAAGAGGGCGGACAGCTTACCGAGCGTGTACGCCGCCGTCCCTACTCCATTGTACTCCTTGATGAGATTGAGAAGGCACACACAGATGTGTTCAATCTTTTGCTTCAGGTAATGGATGAAGGACGCCTTACCGACAGCTATGGACGCACAGTTGATTTCCGCAATACTGTACTTATAATGACATCGAATGTCGGAACACGTGAACTCAAGGATTTCGGAACAGGAATAGGATTTGCCAAGGATGAACGTGCCGGGGACAAGGAGTACTCACGTTCTGTCATACAGAAGGCACTGAACAAGCGTTTCGCTCCGGAGTTCATCAACCGAGTGGATGAGATAATCAATTTCGACCAGCTTGGGCTTGATGCCATTGTCAGCATCGTAGACCTTGAACTTGCGCAGATTGTAAAGAGAGTGACCGAACTGGGCTACACAATAGAGCTTACTCCAGAGGCAAAGAATTTCCTTGCTAACAAGGGTTACGACATACAATACGGAGCACGCCCGCTAAAACGGGCATTGCAGAACTATGTCGAGGATGAGATTTCGGAACTGCTGCTTGACGGTGCGCTTAAGAGTGGTGACAGAATCCATGTCACACTACACGAATCGGAAGAGAGACTCAAGTTCGAAGTCATCAGATAACAAATTCATGCCGCCAGGAATCCTGGCGGCATGAATTCTCATATTCCCATCTATCAGTTTTCCGTTTTCACCTTTCAGTTTTCACCTTTCAGTTTTCACCTTTCAGTTTTCACCTTTCAGTTTTCACCTTTCCGTTTTCACCTTTCCGTTTTCACCTTTCCGTTTTCACCTTTCCGTTTTCAGTTTTCACCTTCAAAAAGCCTTCCTTGATATGTAGAGCGCTCGCGCATGCGACGCTTTATCTTGTCTACAAGTTCATGGTTCTTGAGCCCCCAGTCAGGCGCAATCAGCAGTTCCTTCGGCGACTGCGATGCAAAGCGCTCAAGCACAAGGTCAGGACGCAGACGTTCGATGTAGTCAATGACAGTCTCAATATAATCATCGACCCCGAAGAGAGAGAAATCATCGGGAGATTCGGCGTACTCAGCGGCCATGCGTGTACCGCGTATCAGTTGCAGCTGATGAAGTTTAAGTGTAGTCAGCGGTAGCTGTGAAAGCACTACTGCCTGACGCATCAGTTCCTTCTTGTCCTCGCCGGGCAACCCGAGTATTATATGTGCCCCGACGGGAATCCCACGGGCTGCGGTGCGCTCCACCGCGTCTACGGCACAGGCATAGTCATGCCCTCTGTTTATGCGTAGCAACGTGGCATCGTTCACACTCTCAATACCATACTCCACAAGCACGAAAGTGCGCTTGGCAAGCTGTTGCAGATAGTCCAGAAGTTCCTCGGGCATACAGTCGGGACGTGTACCAATCACAATACCCACGCAGCCGTCGACGGCTAAAGCATCCTCGTAACGCTGTTTCAGGACAGCAAGTGAGGCATATGTATTGGTGTATGCCTGAAAATAGGCAAGGTAACGCATCTCAGGGTATTTGTGTGCAAAGAAAGAGATACCCTCAAGCATCTGTTCCCTTACCGGCAGATGCCTGTGGCAATACGCAGGATTGAATGTCTGATTATTGCAGTAGGTACAGCCGCCCCGCCCTACCTTGCCGTCACGGTTAGGACAGGTAAAGCCACCGTCAAGAGTTATTTTCTGCACCTTGCAACCGAATATGCCACGCAGATACGCGCCGAACTCATTGTAATAAAAAACATCTTCGCCCATAAGGGCGAAGATAATACAATTTGGTTTAATATACTTTCATGGAACAGTTTTATATTCCAGAAATCATGCAAACAGCACCTACGCGTTCCTATTCTTGCGGAATTCGCTTGGCGTCATGCCTGCAAGACGCTTGAAATAACGGCTGAAGTATGACTGGCTGGGGAAGCAGTACTCATCGGCCAGCTCCTGAATAGTTTTGCTTGTGTATGATAACTCGTACTTCAGTCGCGACGCTACGGCAGAATCGATGATTTCCTTCGCCGAGTGGGTAGAAACCTCATTGCAAACCTCGTTGAGATAACCGCAACTGACACCCAGTTCATTGGCGTAGAAAAGCACCTCACGCGAAACAGAGTAAGACTCAACAAGTTTCTCTATGAACTTCTTGAACAGTTCCCTCTTGCGCATCATCACACCTGGCATAGGGGCTGACTTCTCCGAAATCTGCTTCATGTATCCACGCATGACAACAAACAGCGCATGAATCATTCTCTGCGCATAAATTTCGAAATCTTCATACGGAAGCAACTCTTTTGCCTTTTCGAGCATTCCGAATGTCTGTTCTATGAAATCGATATGAGGTCCCACATAATTGACCACAGGCATTATCTTGATATCTTTCAGATAATTGATATCAATATTCATTGTCATCGGTGCATATACTTTCTGCGGAATGACAAGGGCCTTGCACCTGAAGTTACCCGGCTCGTTCTTCTTCGTTACTATATCAAGCGGAAGCAGTGTCACAAAAGAGTTCGAGCGAAGCTTATATGTGACATAGTTTATCTCCACTTCAATCTCTCCCTCAGTGCAAAGTATAAATATCAGATGATTGCAACGCAAGGGATGCATAAATACATCCGTTCTATTGAAATCGCCCAACAATACCTTATCGTATTGGATATCTGTAAGCAAATTGTCTGCAATGTCCATATAATTCAATTTTGGAACAAATATAGCCCAAAAATGCGTTAGCAACCAAATTTTACCACAAAAAAGGACAATATACAAGAAGTTATGTAATAACAGAAGAGCCGTTTTTACCCATTTTAACGGCTGTTCACTCTTTTAAACAAAAAAGTGGTGACCCATTTCACTCTTGGGTCACCCACTTTGTAGGGAGGTTGGATAAAAAGAGCCTTTTTAGTCAGCCTCTATGTTTATCCATGATCAGGAGATTCTTACTGATGAACCTCTCGCAAAAGGTCGTTTACGGTCTTTACAGGATTGAAGGTTACAAGAGGCACCTCAACGAAGATTGTGTTCCAGTCGCTCATTGCACCATTCCACAGACCCGGAAGTTCCATAGCCTTAAGCTCGCGACCATTCTTTGACTTGTGTGAGATGAAACCGGTGTTCTTGTCAACAAATGCAGGGAGATTGAATTTCTCGCCCTTATAGCCCTTGACCGCACATACAAGGTCAACAGGATTGAAGTGTGTACCGTTCTCGAACATAGATTTGGCCTCGGGGTTGTTCATGTCAATCTGTGAGCTTTCAAGAATCTGAAGCGATATTGTACCATCCTGATTATATGCAAGGAACGGACCGCCACCGGGCTCGCCTACATTCTTTACCATACCGCACACGCGCATAGGACGGTTAAACTTCTTGCGCAGATAGAGGACAAGGTCACAATCCTCCATCTCCTTGATATCCTCGTTGCGGCACTGCAGATTGTTCTGCAGGAAACGAATCATCTCCTCGACCTGCTCATGAGTATACTTGCCGCTGTCGATAAGCTGCAGATACTCGAACACTCTCTTCTGTGTGCTGACAAGAATACCGGCAAGCAACTTCTTGTATGTTACTGTAGCATCCTTCAGACGGTCGGGAACGACATTGTCGATATTCTTGATGAAAATAACATCGGCATCAATGTCGTTCAGATTCTCAATGAGGGCGCCATGACCACCAGGACGGAATACAAGCGCGCCGTTCTCGCGGAAAGGTGCATTCTCTGCATCTACCGCAATAGTATCGGTACACTGCTTCTGCTCAGAGAAAGTAATATCATATTTTACACCGAACATTGCCTCGTAGTGTGCCTTACGCTCGGCAACCAGTTCCTCAAAGAGGGCCTTGTGGTTAGGAGATACAGTGAAGTGCAGCTTCACAACGCCGTCTGTGGCAGCGTAGAGCGCACCCTCTACAAAATGCTCCTCAGCCGATGTGCGTGGACAACACTCATAGTTGTGGAACTTGAGCAATCCCTTTGGCAATGAGCCGTAGTTCATGCCTGTGAAGTCGAGCAGATTGAAGACAACATCCTTGTACTGTCCTTTTTCGATAAGCTCCTTTACCGAGAGTGACTTGTTCTTGCGGCATGCCTCGTCAAGGTCGGCATAGAAAGCAAACTTCTCTATGTTCGCAAAGAAATTTTTCTCGAAATCAGTTGTAGGAGCATCATATTCCGCGCTCAGGAATGCGAACAAATCCTTGAACATGCGGCTTGCGGCGCCTGATGCAGGAACGAATTTGAGGATAGCATTGCCCGCGGCACAATATGCATCCCAAACCTTGAGATACTCCTCTATCTCCTGTTCTGTAGGAGCAAGGACACCTTTCCCAATAGTAGCAGCTGCTTCAATCTTGAGGAAAGGGAAACCTGTCTTGAATGTTTTCAACTGTTCGGCTACCTGTTCAGCCGAGATACCTTTTTTGCTCAATAGAGCCTGGTCTGCTTTACTTATCATAATACCGTTAGTTAAAGTTTTCTAAATTAATCAGGCGAATATAGAAATAAAATCTATAAATGGCAAAAAAAAGCCATTATTTAATGAGAAAAAGCTATCTTCGCACTGTAGAACAACAAGAAAAGTATTATGCAGGGTGTTTTAGAATTTACAGCGAAGGAAAAGAGAGAGATTAAGGAACTTACCGTATTGCTCAGGAAAAGCATTGAAGGCAGAGTGCCTGCCGGCGACTTCAGATTTCTCAAGAAGAGGATTTCCGATGCGGCATCACAAGGCAGTATAACACGCGACGCATTCGGATTCAACCCAATAATCATAGACTTGCAGACTGCATTCATCGTAGGACAGGAAATCGGATTCCAGCGCGAAATAATAATGAGCATATTGCTCAACCGTGCCGTGCAGGCCGGAACAGCCAATATCGATGAGATAAAAGATACACTGGGCGGAAATGCCGCGAACATTCTCGAGAATCTGGCCCAGATAAATGCGCTCTATGCCAAGAGTCCGACCATTGAAACCGAGAATTTCAGGAATCTGTTGCTCTCGTTCACTAATGACATGCGCGTAATCCTCATCATGATTGCAAGCCGTCTGGTAATGCTGCGCCGCCTGTTCGATTCAACGGATGACGCAGCACGCAGGCTGGTGGCCAACGAGGCATCGAAGCTATACATACCGCTTGCCCACAAGCTCGGTTTCTACAAACTGAAATCGGAGATGGAGGACCTTGCATTGCGTTACACCGAAACCGAGATTTACGCAGAACTGAGCCGTAAGCTCGAGGAGACCGCCGCATCGCGCGAGGACTACATCGCATCATTCATCAAGCCGATAGAGAAACAGCTCAAGACACTCCCCCACCTCAAATACCGGATTAAGGGACGCACGAAGTCAATAAACTCCATCTGGCAGAAGATGAAGAAGCAGCAAAGACCTTTCGAACAGATATACGACCTCTTTGCCATACGCATCATCATTGACAGTGAACCGCAGAACGAAAAGAGCGAATGCTGGCATGTATATTCTATGATTGCCGACATGTACACCCCGAACCCACACCGTCTGCGCGACTGGCTGTCGGTGCCCAAGAGCAACGGCTATGAGTCGCTGCACACCACCGTAATGGGCCCCGAAGGACGCTGGGTAGAGGTGCAGATACGTACTGAGCGCATGGATGCAGTAGCAGAGCATGGTCTTGCCGCGCACTGGCGTTATAAGGGCATAAAGAGCGAAAAGGGGCTCGACAACCTCCTGGCATCAATCCGTGACACTCTCCAGAACCTGAGCGAGGAGGAGGCCAGCGAGAACAAGTTCAAGATGGAGTTGTACAAGGATGAAATCTTCATCTTTACTCCCAAGGGTGACCTGTTCCGTCTATCAAAAGGTGCGACAATCCTTGACTTCGCATTCTCAATACACACTGGCCTGGGATGCAAGTGCACCGGAGCGCTTGTCAACGGGCGCAACGTGCCGATACGTCATGTTCTCAACAACGGTGACCAGGTTGAAATCATAACATCGAACTCACAGTCACCCAAGCAGGCGTGGCTCAGCATTGCCAAGACCGGACGCGCACGCAGCAAGATACGTCAGGCGCTCAAGGAAATCAGTGCCAAGCAGGCCGATATGGGACGCGAGGCTGTCATTCGCAAACTCAAGAACCATAAAATCGAGTTCGAGGAGGCCGTCATGGACCACTTGATACGCAAGATGGGATTCAAGCGTCTGAGCGACTTTTTCCAGAATGTAGCAGAAGGCAACATTGACATTGCCGATATCCTCAAGCGCTACCAGGCATTGGTTAACCCCGAGAGTGAACAGGGCGAACACTCACGCAGTGCCGGAGAATTCACATACATCAACGATAAGGAGGCAAAAGGCTCAAACGACGTGCTTGTCATAGAGCGTAACCTCAAAGGGGTAGACTACAAGCTTGCCAAATGCTGTGCACCGATTTTCGGCGATGAGATATTCGGGTTCGTGACAATCAACGGCGGCATATCAATCCACCGCAAGGACTGCACCAATGCCCGACAGTTGCAGGAGCGTTACCCCTACCGTGTCATCGAAGCACGCTGGAGTGATGTGGACAGCCATGGAGCGCAGTTTCCCGTTACGCTGCGCATCGTAGGCCACGATGACATAGGCATAGTAAACAACATAACATCGGTAATATCCCAGGAGAAGGATGTCATGATGCGTGGAATAAACATAGAGTCTCACGACACGCTCTTCTCGGGCACATTGTCACTCATGATAAACGACAAGCTCAAGCTCAACAAACTGATTGCAAAGATTGAGAACATAAAAGGCGTGAAACAAGTGAAGAGAGGTTAAAAAGATGTAAAACTGCTATGTTTAAATCATAAAGCCTTAACTTTGCAGAAAATTATTGATAAAACTGACACAGATGAAAAAGAGCATATTATTTGCATTTGCACTGATGCTTGCCTTTTCGGCAACCGCACAGAAGGCAAACATTGAATTCGAGAAGACAACGATTGACCTCGGGAAGTTCGGCCCTGACAGCCTAATACAAAAGTGTCATTTCGTATTCAGGAACACCGGCGATGCCAACCTGTACATACACCAGATACTGACCTCTTGCGGCTGCACGACAAAGGAATATCCTACCTATGCCATCAAACCTGGAGCACAGGACACAATCTTCGTTACCTACAACGGCACGAACAAGGCGCCCAAGAAATTCAGGACAAGCATCACAATTCACAGCAACGCAGTCCATGAGATGACAAAAGTATACATAAAGGGCGAGCAGCTTGCACGTCCGATAAAGGAGGTCGAAATAATTGAGGTTGAAGAGTAGCAACTGCTACACACTACACCGATACAATAAAAAAAGAGTCCCGCAGGACTCTTTTTTTTATTGTATCATTATCTAATGATGATTTTCTTTCCGTTCTTTATATAAACGCCATCCTTGAGCGGGTTCACTACCCTGCGACCAGTGAGGTCATAGAGTGAAGCGTCTTCACTTTCTTCAATATTCTCGGTCACATAATCAATTGAAGTCGGCACAGCACTCTTGGCAGCAATGTCAACATCAATGGCAGCAGGGAACAGACGTTCAGGGTCATAGAAAAGGGCACAGCTCTCGACCATGGTTTCAAGTGTAGGCATTACCATTCCGTTGAAAATCTCATTGCCGTTAAGAACGACCTTTACAGGCTGAGAGAGATCATACTCCTCTTCGTTCAGATAAATCCTGATTTTTCCCCTTTTAGCGGTACTGTACTTCTTGTTGAAGTACATATCGATACCGCCCTGTGTGTATGAAGTGGAATAGTTCACAATCTTGGCATTAAGGTCAATGGTATTGCCATCCCTCTTAAGTTCATAGCATGCACGCGCATTGGAACTTGTTGTCGCATTCTCGATGACCTTGATGTTGTAGAAAGCCTCGCGGTAACGCCCGTACATGGCATAATTCTCCCAATACACATAGTCGGGATGAGCGTCACGGGTAAACTTTGCAAGCCATGGGGTTGTCGGACGGTAATCGATGGTATGGCCGTCACCCTCGATAACCTCGATATAGTGATTATAATATCCGGGGTGTGCAGCAGCAAGTTCATCGGCAACCTCAAGAGCCTTCTGCGTGAGTATATTTCTGCCGAAGCCATCATCAAGGGCACCTGTACGCAATGAGAAGGCAATGTTGGCCACATTCTCCATAGGTGCATTCTTGAGCGGCTCGCCACCTGCCATAGGACCCGCACCGGCGAGATAGTCGGCATAGAACGATGCAAGGCGCTGGCTGCCGTATGCACCCTCTGAGATACCGAAGAAATATATTTTGTTCGGGTCTACATTCTTGCTCACAAAAGCCAGACGCAACAGTTTCTCCCACGCCCACTGCTTGCTCTGTATCGCCCAGCGGTAATACTCACCATAGGCATTGGGTATCTGCGGAACGAAATATATTCCGGGACTGTAGAAACGGCGCAGAGAAAATCCAATACCGGTCTCCCACTCCTGGGCCTTGTCTCCCGAACCGTGCATGTACAGGAAAAGAGGATATATGCTATCGGCATCATAACTTGGATATGCATTGCATCCATAATAATATGGCATTACTGCATTGGGCTCCAAAGAAGAAGGGAGTTCCCATGAACCACTTTTTCTGTTCTCAAGAATATCGAGTGGAATCAATTTCTCCTCATCGTAATTCTCCACAGCCGATTTCCATAGATTCCATATCTTCTCCCTTGTAGAGGTAATTTCGCCGGCAGGGATTATGGACTCATCATCAAACTGCGCATCCTCATCCCCGATTGACGCATTGAAATATTCGGTAACGATTCCCTCATTGATTGTCACACCATTCTGCGCCGAGGAAGGAGCGATAGCCGCAACCGCTATAAACAAACATACAATAAGTTTCTTCATAATAACTAATATATTTAAAATACCAATTTCTCGATAAAGGAGGACTTGCCATTTACCCTGCCCTCAATGTAATACACGAGCGAACCGTTCTCTCCCTCTTCCTTGTGACGATAGAGTTCAACCTTATCGCCTGGCTTAACCTCATTATTGAAGTTGATTACAAGTTCCTTAAGGCAACGTGTTGTAGTAACCTCAAGCTCAATGGCATTCATAGACCACTCGGTATATTTCACATTATTCACATGTCCAAGCATATCAAGGTCTGAATATGCTACATCACGTGTTGCAACACATTCAGGGGTACAATCCTTTGGCATTACAATCTTTGGAGCAGGTTCTGCAATGACATTCTCCTTGATGCACTTTTCGTCACTCTCTACAAGTTCGGGAAATTTCGACAGCCGACGTGTATCAATATCAATTACCAGCCAAGATGATGTAGCAGAAATCAGTCTCTCTTTACCCTCCTTGTCATACACCACGAAATCACGCAAGAACTGGAAACCTGCAGCACCCTTGTGCCATGACTGTACATTTATATTGTCGCGCCACTTGGGAAGGCGGTGAAATATCACGTGCATCCTGGCAAGCACCCACCCCTTACGTGTCACATGCATGGAGTCGTAACCTACACCTATGTGATCGGCATGTATATTAGCAGCTTCCTGCGCATAGTTGAGGAAAGATGCCGGTTTCAGAGTCGATGACATGTCGACATCGAAACTCGGGATTCTTTTTACAGCACTATATTTCTCTACCATAATTATCTTTGTTTAAATTTCCAATATTATCAATCGAACCAACTTACATGTCTGCGCCTTACAGCCTCGGTATCAAGCAGTATCTTCACGAACTCGCGTGCCGCAGCTTTCTGATATACCCCTTTGAGGCGCAAGAGCGATGCCTCCATCACATTGGCGGGGTCATCGATGGGAATTGCCCTGAAACGGGAACTGCCGAACACCGCCGACGTTGAGAGCACTGTTGCATAACTGCCTGTAGAGACCATCTGTAACAGGATATTTGTCTCATTAAGCTCCAGTTTTGAACTGAGTTCTATGCCTTTTCCCGCCAAGAGCCTCTCAAGCATCATGCGTGCCTGCAAGTCGTGAGATGGAAGGACCAAGGGAACATCGGAGAGTTCCTGTAAGGTAATCCTCTTCTTTGCAGCCAAGGCATGTTCCTTTGATACGACCAGTGCAAGAGCATTCTCGAACAGAGGCATCGAATCGACATCAGGGGCATCAAGCAAGGGCTTGTACGAAAGGATGAAGTCAAGCTCTCGCTCTTTCAGGAGAACAAGAAGCTCATTCACTGTCTTGTAGCACACCTCGAGCTTTATATCGGGGAATACCTTCATGAATTCAAGAAGACCCTCGGTAAGCACCGTGCTTAGACTGTATGTGACCCCTACCCTGAGTTTACCTGCCTTGACATGCTGTAGGTCATGCAGACGCTGTACACCGTCCTCGGCATCCTGTATTGTCTTACGTGCGAACGGCAAGAACTCCTCTCCGGCCTCGGTAAGCGATATATGGCGGCTGTTGCGCAGGAAAAGTTCAAATCCGAGCTCGAACTCAAGCTGCTTTATCTGCTGCGAAAGAGTACTCTGCGTTATATACAGATGCTTTGCAGCAACAGAAAAGTTAAGATATTCAGCACTCTTTACAAAGTATTTCAGTTGTCTCAGTTCCATTCTTTAACCATAAACTCCCTGTTATAAGCGACACGCCTATAATCATTTCAAGTGCGAATATAAGAAATCTGCCTCACAGAGCCATCATTCTTTTGAGAAAATGAAGCCTGTGAGGCAGAAATGTTATAAAAATATGAATTTTCGTCAGTTATCAGAAGCCAATGAATATAAGCATAGCGTAACCGAGCACGACACCCAGAAGACCTACTATTATACCAACCTTCATCATATCCTTCTGCTCAATGAAACCTGTTGAGTGAGCAATGGCATTAGGAGGTGTACTGATAGGCAGAATCATTGATACAGAAGATGCTATAGCGATACCTACGAGCATTGCCTGAGGACCGCCGAAAGCGTCAAGCGCTGTACCGAGACCGCTTGCAACGACACCAAGCACCGGAACAAGCAGAGATGTTGCTGCCGAGTGAGAGATGAAGTTCGAGAAGCCGAAGCAGATGAGACCTGCAAGAACCATTACCATCAGCGGTGAGAAGTTATCGAATGGAACAGACTTCACGATAAGGCTGCTGAGACTTGCAGAGTTTGCATCGCTGTAGTTGAGTGCAACACCGAGCGCGAAACCGCCGGCTACCATCCACAGCACGCTCCAGTTGATTTCCTCAAGATCACGGCGTGTAAGGATACCAGTTGCACAGAAGATAGCGATAGGAATCATGGCAACCACATTGGTATCGATGCCCCAAAGGTCTGTACCGAACATCCACATGAAGATTGTGATAGCAAATGCAACGACAACCGACCATGTCTTGTAGTTCCAGTTGATTTCACCCTCAATCTCTATCTTGATATTCTTCTGCTTGAATGGGAACATGATGCGGAGCAACAGCCAAGCAATCACAAGAAGTACAATCACGAACGGAGCCATCTTGATTGTCCAGTCCACAAAGCTGATACCCATGCCCTGTGATGAAAGATAGTCGAGAGCAATCATGTTGGGAGGAGTACCGATTGGTGTAATCATACCACCAAGGTTGGCACCTACAGGAATTGCAAGAGCAAGAGCAATACGGCCCTTTCCGTCTGCCGGAAGCGAACGGAGCACCGGTGTAAGGAACGCAAGCATCATGGCAGCAGTTGCAGTGTTGCTCACGAAAGCCGAGAAGATAGCTGTTACAAGGATGAAACCGAGCAGCACAATCTCGGAGCGTGTTCCGAAAGGCTTGAGAAGCACACGTGCCAAAGCAACGTCAAGTTTTACCTTTGTCAAACCAATGGCAAGCACGAAACCGCCGATGAAGAGCATGATTGTGGGGTTAGAGAAACAAGCAAAAATGCTCTTGAACGGTACCAGACCCACGCCCTCCTCGGGACGGAGGAATGAGAACGCACTTGTTGAGACAGTAAACAGCATCACTGTCACGACAACCATTGATGTTACCCAAGAAGGCATTGTCTCGGTAAGCCACATGAGCGCGGCAAACACGAACAGAGCAATTATTCTCTGGTGAATGACTGTCAAGCCTTCAATACCGAATGACTCGGTTGGCAACAATGCTATCACACTTGTAATAGCGATAATGAAAAGAAGCTTAATGGCATTGAGAGGGAGTTTTCTCTCTCTCTTGTGGGATTTCTTCTTCTGGATTCCTTCCAGAATTTTATACCCAGGGAAATTTTTAAACATAACTAATTGATTATTATTTAATTAAATAAATTTGCAAGTGTTGTTATCTGTGAAATTATCAAAAAACATACAAATTTATAATCTATTATTGTATTCACATATTGCCAATCTATCTAAATTGCCGATAGCAGCTATTACCCATATCAATAAACAAAGGTTTCCCGTCAACGAAATATTAAATTTTTGCAGATATTTTAGAAACATTAATATTATATATATCAAATTGACAATGAAAGGAGAAAAATAATCCGTACCTTTGCACGGAGGTTTAATCTGCACCCGCAAACGGAAGAGAAATCTCTAAAAGACATTATTTTATTTATGAAAGCATACGTTTTTACAGGACAAGGAGCACAATTCAGCGGCATGGGCAAGGAGTTGTACGAAAACCACCCTATCGCCAAGCAATACTTCGAGAAGGCCAATGAGATTCTAGGCTTCCGCATAACAGATATCATGTTCAACGGCAGCGATGAGGAGTTGAGACAGACACGTGTCACACAGCCGGCCGTTTTCCTTCATTCAGTAATACAGACAATAGTACTTGGCGAGGAGTTCAAGCCCGACATGGTCGCAGGACACTCTCTTGGCGAGCTGTCGGCTCTGACTGCAGCCGGTGCACTCAGTTTCGAAGATGGCCTGAAGCTCGTGTATCAGCGTGCCATGGCAATGCAGAAGGCATGCGAGATGCAACCCTCTACTATGGCCGCAGTACTCGGACTCGCCGATGATGTAGTGGAGAATATATGTAATGAAATAAATGCCACCGGTGACATTGTCGTGGCAGCGAACTATAATTGTCCGGGACAGGTTGTAATCTCGGGAAGCATAGAAGGTGTCAACAAGGCATGCGAGGCACTCAAGTCAGCAGGCGCAAAGCGAGCACTTCCCCTTAGCGTCAGCGGAGCGTTCCACTCCCCTCTCATGCAGCCGGCAAAAGAGGAACTTGAGAAAGCCATTGACGGCACCGCATTCAGTACGCCTGTGTGTCCTGTATACCAGAATGTGGACGCCAAGCCACACACCGTCCCTGAAGAAATCAAGGCTAACCTGATTGCACAGCTCACAGCCCCTGTACGCTGGACACCGACAATCATCAATATGATAAATGACGGAGCGACAGAATTCACAGAGTGTGGACCGGGCAGTGTACAGCAAGGACTTATAAGTAAAATAAAGAAAGCCATTGCAGCAGAATAAACACTATTTGACATGTCACGTATAATAATCTATCAGCTATTACCACGACTTTTCGGCAACAGCACAGCAAATAGTGTTGCCAACGGAACCATAGAGCAGAACGGTTGCGGCAAGTTCAACGACATAACGCCAAAGGCTCTGCGTGCCATACGCGACCTTGGTGCCACACATGTATGGTACACAGGTGTCATAGAGCATACCACAAGAACTGACTATTCAGAATACGGCATACCCACCGACCACCCCGCCATTGTCAAAGGCGAGGCCGGTTCTCCCTATGCAATCAAGGACTACTATGACAATGACCCCGACCTTGCCGTCGATGTCACCAAGCGCCGCGAGGAGTTCAAGGCACTCATCGAGCGCACGCACAAGGCAGGTCTGAAGGTGATTATGGACTTCATCCCGAACCACGTGGCCCGTCACTACCACAGCGACAACACCCCAAAGGGTACATATCCGTTCGGAGAATTCGATGACAAGGAGACATTCTTTGCAGGACACAACAACTTCTACTATCTGGGGAACCAGTCATACAGTTGCAACCTTGACGCCAAAGACTGCGCCGAAACCGAGTACAACGAAGAGCCTTTACGAGCAACAGGCAACGACTGTTTCGGTAGCCCTTCGCGCAACGACTGGTACGACACGGTCAAGCTCAACTACGGCATCGATTACCGTACAGGCAACCGCAGCTTTTCGCCCGTTCCCAACACATGGGTAAAGATGCTCAAGATTCTGCAATATTGGGCATCGCAGAGAATAGACGGTTTCCGTTGTGACATGGTGGAGATGACACCTGTTGAGTTCTGGGCGTGGGCTGTTCCCAAAATCAAAGAGCAGTTCCCCGGGATTATATTCATTGGCGAGATATATCAGCCGCACATCTACCGTCTCTTCATCAAGCAGGGATGTTTCGACTATCTATATGACAAAGTGGGTCTCTATGACACACTGCGAGGAGTCATGAACGGTCAGACATCGGCAAACGACATCAGCTATACATTGCAGAGCACTGCCGACATACGCCATAATATGTTGACATTCCTCGAGAACCATGATGAGCAACGCATAGCCTCGGACTTCTTTGCGGCAAAGGCAGAGCGTGCATTGGCAGCGCTCATCGTATCGGCGACAATAGGCACCCAGCCGTTCATGCTTTATGCAGGACAGGAACTGGGCGAGCGGGGCATGGACAAAGAGGGCTACAGCGGCGTCGACGGCAGGACAACGATATTCGACTACTGGAGCGTTGATACCCTGCGCCGTTGGAAGGGTGACGGAAACTACACAGGCGAACTGTTGACCGAAGAGGAGAAGAGCCTCCAGGCATTCTACTCCAATCTCCTCAACCTGTGCAATAGTAACGAGGCACTGCGCGAGGGTCTGTTCTACGGCCTTCAGTATGCCAACCCCTACAGCGACAAGTATGACAGCAACCACATCTTCTCATTCCTTCGCGGAACAGACAGAGAGTTGCTGCTTATAGTGACCAACTTCAGCGGCATTGACAAGGAGTGCGGTGTTACGGTACCCGAAGAGGCATTCGCATTCTACGGCGTGTCATACAACGACAAGACAAGGAAGGCTAAAGAGCTTCTCAGCGGCAACACGATAGAGCTGCCGTTGAATGCATACGACGCAATCAACATAACTGTGCCCGCAAACAGTGGAGTAATCCTGAAATTCAATATATGATATATATGAGAAAGCTTTTCATTATGCCAATACTCATTGCCACCGCATCATTTGCAAATGCGCAGCTTCTTCTTGACAAGGAGACCATAGAGGACATTGTCAAGAACGAGAGGAGCTACTTCAATGACATAATAGAGGTCTTCAACAGTGATGACCCGTACCTTGACATTGATGACGTTGCGCTTGTGTACTATGGCCAAGCCTTCCTGCCACAGTACAACCCAGGCAAGGATGAAAACGAGAAACTGATGAAGAAGTATTACAATGAGGACAACTACCCCAAGGTATACGAAACAGCAAAAAAGATACTTGCATACTCTCCTGCAAATCTTGATGCCCTCTTCTATGCATGGATTTCGGCGAAGACAATCGGCAAGAGTGAGGATGAGTACCTCTCATATGTGAACAAGCATCAGAACATCATAACGATGATTAAGAGCTACGGCGACGGCATGAGCAGCAAGAGTGCGTTCCGCATTGTAAGTCCCGAAGACCAGAAGTACGTCATGTTCTCGCTGAACATAGACGAGGAGGTAGCACATGAGCTTGACACAGAGTCTCTCTGCAATATACTCATTGTAAGGCCGACCCCCGACTTCCAGTCACGCAGAATGTATTTCGACGTAAGTCTCTTCCTCAACAATTCAGGAAAAAAGTAAACATTTATTCCCAATACAAGCAAAAAGCACCAGTGCTACTGGTGCTTTTTGCTTGTATATCATTTTTGGCGAGAAAATCTTAAATAATACAGAATATTATTTGTTTTTTAGCAAATGTAAACATATATTTGTGCTCGGCAACATATTATATAAGCTATTATTTAAAATTGATTTTATATGCCAATTTTTGAAAAAGGACACAAAATAGACAAATACGTTGTAAAGAGCCTGATTAAGGAGAACCTCTACACCGAGACATACAAGGTTGAGGATGAGGACTCCAACCCGTTCTTTCTGAAGACGTTCATATTAAAGCGACTGCCCGAGAAGCTAATAAACAAAGAGAGCGGCAATGTCTTTGAAATTGAGTACTGCCAGAATATCAGACACAAGAACATCATCAGTTTCATTACAAACGGCAAGACAGAAACCGCCGAAGGCGAATGCCAATACTATGTAACGAACTATCTTGGCGGGGAGCTCATATCAGAGAAGATATTCAGGGAAAAACGAATCGCAGCAGATGAAGCTGTAGAGATATTCAAAGGTATACTTGAGGGTCTCAAGCATATCCATTCAATGGGAATCTGCCACAACGATATCACACCAAACAACATAATGCTCCTGACCCAATCGGGTAATATGCCCGAAATAATCGACTTGGGACACGCATCAAAGAGATGCAATGGCAAGGTGCCTTTCGACACCTCGGACCTGGCGGTATTT
The DNA here is from genome assembly GCA_017536695.1 of Bacteroidaceae bacterium. GTDB lineage: Bacteria > Bacteroidota > Bacteroidia > Bacteroidales > Bacteroidaceae > HGM04593. Next base: position 44,810 of record JAFXGX010000070.1, read on the forward strand.
TTCTCGGCCAACGAGACATTCGCCGGCATCTATGATGAGCAGAGTGACATCTTTGCAGCGACAGCTGTACTCTACACCATGATTACCGGAGTATGTCCATGGAAGATGGAGTTCCCCGAGAATGCCCAAAGAAGCAGAAAAGCCACACTGCTGAAGGATTACAGGAAAGCGAATCCTATTGATTTCAGCGCGTTGGAGGTTGAGGACAAAATAAAGGCAGTTCTTCAGAAAGGACTCAGCGTTGCATACGGCGACAGATACAAGGACATTGACGGCATATTGTCTGACCTTGGTTCCACGAACATTGAATTCCACCAGAAAGAGAAGAAGCAGACAGACAGCACTTCTGGGCATACGCAGAATGAGGCACATAACGAGAGTGACACTAGGAACGAAAGCCCGAACAAGGTCGATTTTGAAATCAAACGCGGCTGTGGTAACGGTTTCAAGGACATTGCCGGAATGAAGTCACTGAAGAACTATCTGTATCAGCGCGTCATCTTTGTCATACAGAATAAGGAGAAGGCCGAAGAGTACAAGCTCACTACCCCGAACGGCATGCTGCTCTATGGCCCTCCGGGATGCGGCAAGACATTCGTTGCCGAGAAATTCGCTGAAGAGACAGGATTCAATTTCATCCTTGTTAAGTCATCCGACGTTGCAAGCTCGTTCCTGCACGGCTCACAGGAGAAGATTGCCCAACTCTTCAAGCAGGCCGAAAAGAACGCTCCCATTGTAATCTGTTTCGATGAGTTCGATGCTCTTGTCCCCGACCGTTCAAGCCTTGCAGCCAGCCAGACATCAAGTGAAGTGAATGAGTTCCTTACACAGATGAACAACTGTGCCAAGCGCGGCATCTTCGTAGTAGGAACGACAAACAGGCCCGACAAGATTGACCCAGCCGTATTGCGCACGGGACGTATCGACAAACTTGTATATGTACCACTGCCCGACAAGGAGGCACGCAAGGAAATGTTCTTTCTACACATAGAAGGAAGACCATACGACAGCGGCATCGACTTTGACAGATTGGCAGAGATTACAGAAGGATATATCGCAAGCGACATTGCATACGTCGTAAACGACGCTGCCATGGTTGCAGCATTTACGGACAAGAAGATTACCCAAGAATTGCTGGAGGAATCAATATCCAACACACGACCGTCACTCGGCAAAGACACGCTCAGCATATACGAAACTATTCGTGGCAACATGGAGAACACCGAGAGAAGAAACATGAACCGTCCCAAAATAGGTTTTATACACTACGATTAACTTTATATTACTAACCATTAAAACACTAAAGCTATGACAACAACTGAAATGGTATTCGATTTCTTGCGCAAGCAGGGTTTCTGCCCCGAAGTGGATGAGAAAAACGGCAGCATCTATTTCAAGTATCAGATGACAAACTTCCTTTTTGTAAACAACAGCAACGACAATGAGTTCTTCCAGCTGGTCATGCCACACATCTGCGATGTGAACGAGGATAACAGAGGCGTTCTTCTCGAGGCCGCAAACGAAGTCAACAAGGGATACAAGGTTGTGAAAGTCTGCCTGTTTGATGACAGCGTATGGTTGTTCTTCGAGAACTTCCTCGACAGTTCTCCCGACGTAAGCGACATTCTTCCACGTGCATTGAACGCACTCCAGGGAGCACGTCAGGAGTTCTACAACAAAATCAGATAAACAGCTCATTTGAGGAAATCTCAAAAGCAAAGGGCTTGGGAGCCTATTGTTGTTCCCAAGCCCTTTTTCTGTGCAAAAGTGCCGATATCTCTGCCAAAATGTCAGTTGTCGAACAACTGGCATTTTTTTTGTTTATATTATTACGCAGTGGCGTTGTCCCTGTCAACAATCATAATACAAACTAAAAAACATATATATTATGCAGAAAGGTAATATTGGGGTAACAACCGAAAACATTTTCCCCGTAATAAAGAAGTTCCTCTACAGTGACCACGAGATTTTTCTTCGCGAGATTGTATCGAATGCCATTGACGCGACACAGAAGCTGAAGACCCTCTACGAGAAGGGCGAGTTCAAAGGCGAATTCTCATCGCCGAAGGTTACCGTTACATTGGGAACAGAGATCATTACCGTAAGCGACAACGGTATCGGACTCACAGCCGAGGAGATTGAGAAGTACATCAACCAGATTGCCCTGTCGGGTGCAACGGACTTCCTCGAGAAATACAAGGACAGCGCGAACAGCATCATAGGCCACTTCGGTCTCGGGTTCTATTCGGCATTCATGGTATCAAAGAAGGTCGAGATTGTAACCAAGTCATACCGCGAGGGCGCACAGGCTGTCAAGTGGAGCTGCGACGGCAGCCCCGAGTACACTCTCGAGGAGACTGAGAAAGCTGAGCGCGGAACCGACATCATAATGTATATCGATGATGACAGCAAGGAGTTCCTGAGCGAGAGCCGCATAAGCGCTATCCTCAACAAATACTGCCGTTTCCTGCCGGTGGAGATTGCATTCGGCAAGAAAAAGGAGTGGAAGGACGGCAAGCAGGTCGAGACAGATGAGGACAACATCATCAACGACACCACCCCGCTCTGGACACGCAAGCCAAGTGAGCTTAAGGATGAGGACTATAAGGAGTTCTACCGCAAGCTCTACCCGATGAGCGATGAGCCACTCTTCTGGATTCACCTGAATGTGGACTTCCCGTTCAATCTCACAGGTATACTCTACTTCCCGAAGGTAAAGAGCAGCCTCGAACTACAGAAGAACAAGGTTCTGCTCTTCTGCAACCAGGTTTATGTAACCGATGAGGTAGAAGGCATCGTGCCCGATTTCCTCACATTGATGCACGGTGTCATCGACTCACCGGACATCCCGCTCAACGTGTCACGTTCATACCTGCAAAGCGACTCCAACGTAAAGAAGATATCAACATACATATCAAAGAAGGTATCGGACCGTCTTACACAGATATTCAACAACGACCGCAAGGAGTTCGAGGAGAAGTGGAACGACCTGAAAATATTCATCCACTACGGCATGCTCACCGAGGAGGATTTCTATGACAAGGCAAGCAAGTTCACACTGCTGCAGGATACCGACGGCAACAAGTACACCTACGAGGAGTACAAGAACCTTGTCAGCGCCGAGCAGACCGACAAGGAGGGCAACATCATCTACCTCTACTCGAATGACAAGGAGAAGGAGTTCGGTTTCATTGAAAATGCCAAGAACAAGGGATACGACGTACTCCTCATGGACGGACAGCTCGACGTGGCACTCATCAGCCTGCTTGAGCGCAAGTTCGAGAAAACACGCTTCACACGTGTTGACAGCGATACCGTTGAGAACCTTATTGTAAAAGATGAGCAGAAGTTCAGCACCCTCTCCGAGGCAAGACGCGAAGTGCTCACAGGTGTGTTCGAGAGCCAGCTCCCGCACATGGAGAAGAGAGAGTTCCACGTTCAGGCTATGCCTATGGGCGAGAACGGCGCACCCATCATGATTACACAGACCGAGTATATGCGCCGTATGAAGGAGATGGCGGCAATACAGCCAGGCATGTCATTCTATGGCGAGATGCCCGACATGTTCAATGTACTTCTCAATGAAGAGCACCCGCTCATCAAACGTGTGCTCGAGAGCGCCGAGAGTGCTTGTGCCGACAGGACACAGCCGATAGATGAGAAGAAGGCTGCACTGGAGAGCCGTCGCAAGGAGCTGTACGATGCACGCAACGGCAAGAAGGAGGATGAGATTCCGCAGAGCGAGAAGGATGAACTCTTCGAGATTGAGAAAGAGATTACAGCCGCAAAGAGCGAGAAGGAGGGAATCCTTGCCGATTATGCAGCGGATGACAAGACTGTCAAACAGCTCATCGACATCACCCTGTTGCAGAACAACATGCTCTCGGGCGAGGCGCTCAACAACTTCGTTAAGCGCAGTATCGAGTTGATGAAGTAATACAGTTGTACAAGAAAACATAATCGAGGTCGCAGTAATGCGACCTCGATTTTATCATATAATCATTGTAATAACTCTCATAATAGCCCCTTTATCATCCGGAACTCCTGTTCGAAATTAGGAGTAAGAACGCCCTTTCCAATGGCATGTTCAACCTCGGAGATAGCCCAGAAACGACCGCCGTCGAGTTCATCGCTCGGTTTTACCTCGCCTTCGTAAACACACTTGTAGACATAGACAAGTTCTCTCTCGCGCTCACTCTCGAACTGGTAGCACATGAGGAACACCGGAGTAAAGTCCGTTATGCCAATCTCCTCGCGCACCTCGCGTAGCAAGGCATCGGCAACACTCTCGCCGTAATCGACATGTCCGCCGACGGCCGTATCCCACTTGCCCGGCTGTATCTCTTTCCACAGCGGGCGCTGCTGAAGATAGATTTCCCCTGCACTGTTAAAGAGGTGCAGATGCACCACCGGATGCAACAGCTTACTGCCGTCGTGGCACTCCCCGCGTGTGGCACAGCCGATTGTATTGCCTTCGGCATCCACTATCGGGAAAAGCTCCGCTTTATTATCACTTCTCATAGTCTGCCGAGCCTTTCAAGGATTATCGAAACCTCGCGTTCCATAGGAGGAATAGGCACCACCCTATATGTAGGCAACTCGGGATGAAGCACTACAAGATTCATTCGGCTTACCCTTATGCCATAGTTCTTCTCGAGCATATAACGGTAAAGGTTCTGCTGTAGACAATAGTGGCTATACGATGTGTCGGTCATATGTTCAAGACCATTCAAGCCGTTGGCCCATGGGTTACGCTCGGTAGGGTCAATCTTGTTGCTGCGCTTCCAGTCATATATTTCGTATGTACCATCAGGGCACGCGCACACAAAATCAAGAGTGCCGGCTATACGTGCATCTGCATCATATATACGCCACTCGGTACGGAAAGGGGAAAAGGTTGTGTTACGTTCGAAAGCCTTGAAGTAGCTCCACTCGCGCGAAATGTCGAGCCTGTCGCCCAACTTCACATACTTGCCGTAGTAGCGTACATCACACAGCAGCTCGGGTATCTCCTTGCCGTTGAGGTAGTCCTCTATCTGCTTATGCAGGAATGTTCCCGCCTGACTTGCCACGCAGCCTTTTGACTCCCACACCTCGCGCAGCTTGGCAGCCTCAATCTCATTGCCATAGCATTTCTTGAGACTGATGCCCACTGCATCGAACTCACGGAAGAACATAGCCACAATGCTGCTTACAGAACGCATCTCAATGCCATTGAGGGTGTAGATATGCTCCTCTTCATTGAAGGCAAGCCTGCCGTCCTGCTCAAATGTAATATCTGAACCATTAAGATTCCTGTTTATCATAGTATCGTTTTTTCATTGTTTATATAATGCCGCTACACACAATCAATGAAGTATCTTGTAAAGCAGCTCACGCATAATCTCGCCGTCGGGCAACTGAGCACCCTCGGCACCCTTGGACTGCGCATCGGCCAGACGTATGAGATGAAGAATCTCCATCACATGCATGGCGCGGTAGTTGCGCATAGCCTTCAGGTAATCCCCTACCCCCCATGTGTTCTTCAGTCCAAGGAACTCGGCCACACCACGTTCGCTCTTCTCGGGTGCGTAATAGCACATCATCAGGTTCGAGAAGAAGCTGAACAACAACGCAAGAGTCATCTGAATAGGGTTCTTCTTGGGGTTTTGGGCAAAATAGTTTATGATTTTGTTTGCCTTATATATATCCTTGTTTATAATAGCATTCTGCAGCTCGAAATTGTTGTACTCCTTGCTGATGCCTATGTGTTCCTCGACAAGTTCAGGAGTGATAGCCGTAGCTCCTTGGGGCAACGATATTGATAGTTTATCTATCTCCCCGGCTATTCGTGCAAGGTCGGCACCGATGGATTCCCTGAGCATAAGGACAGACTTGGGGTCTGCCGTCAGACCTTTCTCCTTGAGATACGATGTTATGAACGAAGGCAGAGCATCATCGCGGAATTTCTTTGTCTCAAGCACCACTCCTTTGCGGTCAAGTTCGGTCGCTATCTTCTTGCGCCTGTCCAATGAGCCGTTCTTGTGGGCGAACACGAGCACTGTCGTAGGCTGAGGGTTCTGCAGGTAGTAGACCAACGCATCGAGGTCCTTGAGTGCCTGCGCCTCTTTTACCACAACCACCTGACGCTCAGCCATCATCGGGAAACGTTTGGCTGTATTTATTACAGTGTTGATATCGGTTTCAAGCCCATAAAAGAGAGTCAGGTTGAAGTCGCGTTCAACCTCTGTGAGGGAGTTTTCTATGATGTAGTCGGTTATCCTGTCGGTAAAATACCCCTCCTCGCCCATGAGATAGTAGACGGAATGATAGACACCGCTCCTGAGTTCCGACATTATGCTTTCATAGGTATATTTTGCCATAAACTGTTCTGACTTGGAAAAAATCGGATAATTGTCTTATCTTTGCGCTTTACCGCAAAGATACAAACAAATGAGCGAGAAATATCAAGCTCGCTTGGATATTTTTCACTGCGGATGCAGGCTATTTTCAAGTTTCAACCCGAAAAAATAAATGTTAGCATTAAATCTGCCCCGATACGAAACAAAAATCTGCGAGAAGGATGGTAAACTGCAAATTTTCGACCCTCTGCGCAGAAATTATGTGGCGCTCACTCCCGAGGAGTGGGTAAGGCAGCATTTTGTCAATTTCCTATGCAGCAACAGGAACTTCCCGGCAGCGCTCATGGCAAACGAGGTGGCAATAACACTCAACGGAATGAAACGGCGCTGCGATACCGTAGTGTATGACAAGGAGCTGCGGCCAAGAGCCATAATTGAGTACAAGGCACCGTCGGTAAAGATAACCAAAGAGGTCTTTGCGCAGATTTCGAGATACAACCTCACGCTCAGGGTCGACTACCTTATTATCAGCAACGGACTGCAGCACTACTGTTGCAGAATGGATTATGAAAGGAACAGCTATACGTTCCTGCAAGAGATACCCGAATACAAAACAATTGCGGAAGAGGAATAAAAATCTCTTCCGCAATTGTCTATCTGTTCAGTTTGGTCATCACGCGCAGTTTCGCTATCATCTCGGGGTCAAGCTCTGCCGTGGCGCTGCCCTGCTCTCCGTCGGGACAACCCGCAAGAGTCATTCCATAAGGATTCAGTATTACGCTGTGTCCCTTGTATGTACCATACTCATCGGCACCGACCCTGTTGCTTGCCGCCACATAGCACATATTCTCAATAGCACGCGCACGTACAAGAGTATCCCATGCAAGCAGACGACTGTCGGGGAAGTTTGCAGAAATGAGCAGGACATCATACTCTGCCCTATTATAAAGGTAGACAGGAAAACGCAAATCGTAGCAGATGGCAGGGCGGAAACGTATTCCTCTCCACTCCCATATAACCTTGCCTGCACCAGGTTCGAAAACCTTGTCCTCGCCGCTGTACTCAAAAAGATTATGCTTGTCATACTGCCCCAATATACCATCGGGAGTAATAAAGTACATCCTGTTATAATATTTATCATTCTCGCGGGTCATGACAGGTACAACCATTGCCGCATCATATTCCGCAGCAAGTCTCATAGCAAGCTGCACCGTCTCTCCTTCAACCTCCTCAGCCACCCCCTCAGGCTGCATACAGAAACCGGTCGAACACATTTCGGGCAGAAGGTAGAGGTCGGAACGTTCAGCAGCTGCAACAAGCGCCTCAATACGGGAGATGTTTGTGCGGACATCCTTCCATGCGATATCCTGCTGTATTATGGTAATCTTCATTTTGCTTATATAAACTTGGCGATATAAATTCAAACGTTTTCTTGGACGGCTTGTAAAGCGTCTGCAAAGGTAGCAATTTTGCCAATTACGGCAAAATTGATGCTAAAAAACGAAGGAGAAGCAGAATAAAAGGCGTAAAAGAGTGGAAAAATAAAAAAACTTCAAAAAAAGTACAGAAAAGTTTTGCACGTTTCAAAAAAAGCAGTACCTTTGCACACGTCAAACGACAACGACAACAAATCGGTCTCGTAGCTCAACTGAATAGAGCATCTGACTACGGATCAGAAGGTTACAGGTTTGAATCCTGTCGGGATCACAGAAAAGGAGAAAGTCATCTTTCTCCTTTTTCTTTTTTTTGCAGAATACGCACTACCCCCGCATGGCCGCTCAACGTAAAATTCTGAGGGATTTCATTTTTACGGCTCACCTGCAAAAGTTGGGGGGCTGATATAAAAATGTTATCTTCGCATCATAAATAAAAGTATGATGCAAGACGAAAATATATTGTTGGAACTGGCCCGTTTGATACTCCCCTCGGGGTTTGTCGAGAATTTCAAGATTACAAGTATTATAAGCAACGATATTGATGTTGAAATCTCTCTGGATGAGTTCGAAAATCTTCCCGAAGAACGCAAAGGACATACATTAGAGTCCAAGGGTTTCTTGGATGCCGTGACAGTCCGTGATTTCCCTCTTCGTGACAAACGCGTAAACTTCAAGGTTCGCCGTCGTAAATGGTACGACCATACCACCGGGGAATACTTCACCAACA
>JAFXGX010000071.1 GCA_017536695.1 Bacteroidaceae bacterium
CTGTTGGATTGCCGGAATCCCGGTGAGCATCTACACCGAGATTGGTATAATACTGCTCATTGCCTTGAGTGCAAAGAACGGAATCCTGATTGTCGAGTTCGCACGTGACTACCGTGCTGCCGGCAATGACATACGCTACAGCGCCGCCGAGGCAGGGCATGTGCGCCTGCGCCCCATCCTCATGACCTCGCTTGCCTTTGTCATCGGAGTAATGCCCTTGCTCTTTGCAGGCGGAGCCGGTGCCGGTGCACGCCTGTCGTTGGGTGCGGCAGTGGTGTTCGGAATGCTGTTAAATACCGTAATAGCCACACTTTATGTCCCCAACTGGTATGAATGGATGCAATTGCTGGAAGAGAGAGGGAAAAATAAGAATAAAAAATAATTTGCATCATCATTAAAAAAATATCGGCAATTGCCGATATTTTTTATACGGTTTGTTATCTTTGTCAGGTGATGAAGTCTTACAACAGACAAGAATCAAGTAGAATCATAAACTTAACAACATAAAATTATGGACGAGAAAGTTATTATGCCGTGGGAAGACCGCCCCGAAGGATGCAAGGATGTGATGTGGCGTTATTCAAAGAACCCTGTCATCGACCGTTATGCGATACCCACATCGAACAGTATATTCAACAGCGCAGTCGTTCCTTTCAAGGATGGCTATGCAGGTGTGTTCCGTTGCGATAACAAGGCCGTGCAGATGAATATCTTCGCAGGCTTCAGCAAGGACGGTATCAATTGGGAGATTGAGCATGAGCCTATCGTATTCAAGGCCGGCAACACCCATATGATAGAGTCAGAGTACAAGTACGACCCACGCGTGACATGGATTGAGGACCGCTATTGGATTACCTGGTGCAACGGCTATCATGGCCCCACAATCGGTATCGGTTATACATTTGATTTCAAGGAGTTTTTCCAGTGCGAAAACGCATTCTTGCCATTCAACCGCAACGGTGTCCTTTTCCCACAGAAGATAAACGGTAAATATGCAATGCTGAGCCGTCCGAGCGACAACGGACATACGCCGTTCGGCGACATCTACATCAGCTACAGCCCCGATATGAAATACTGGGGCGAGCATCGTTGCGTGATGAAAGTGACCCCGTTCCCCGAGAGCGCTTGGCAGTGCACAAAGATTGGTGCCGGTTCAGTGCCCATCCTCACTGACGAGGGCTGGTTGCTGTTCTATCATGGTGTCATCACAACCTGCAACGGTTTCCGCTATTCAATGGGCGCAGCCCTGCTTGACAAGGATGACCCGTCAAAGGTACTCTACCGCACAAAGCCCTACCTGCTTGCTCCCGCAGCACCGTATGAACTTACTGGCGACGTACCCAACGTGGTGTTCCCTTGCGCAGCCCTCAATGACGGCGACAAGGTTGCAGTCTACTACGGTGCAGCCGACACGGTTGTCGGTATGGCCTTCGGTTACATAAGCGAGATAATCGATTTCATAAAGAACAACAGCACAAGGCTGTAATACTCCCTTGCAACACAAATTGCCCTGCTCATCTGTCAGATGAGCAGGGCAATTTGTTATCCGGAAGTGATAAAAATTCAATCTTTCGCTTCATGAAGATTATTCTTTCTCCCCGAAACAGAGGTCTCCGGCATCACCAAGTCCTGGCACAATATACGCGTGTTCATTCAATATCGGGTCTATGGCTGCGCAGTAGATGATTGTATCATCGGGAAAGTGCGAGAGTGCATAATCTATTGCCTGTTGGCTTGCTATGACACAAGCAAGGACCGTCTTTTGGGGAGTACCTTTTGTCAGCAATGCACGATAGGAGAGATCGGCACTTATTCCTGTCGCAAGCATCGGGTCGACAAGAAGCAACGTCTTGCCGTCAAGCCGCGGAGAGGCAAGATACTCCACAACCACTTCAAACTCGTTGTCTGATATATATTTACGGTAAGCCGACACAAAAGCATTTTCGGCGCGGTCAAAATAATTATGGAAACCGGCATGCAATGGAAGACCTGCACGCAGGATTGTTCCAAGCACCACGGTATCGGCTGGAAGACTTTCGGTCGAAATTCCGTTCGGCGTTGTCACTGAAACACTTTCGTACGAAAGTTCCTTGCTGATTTCATATGCCATTATTTCGCCTATGCGCTCGATGTTACGGCGGAAGCGCAAGGAGTCCCTTTGTATATTGACATCGCGTATCTCGGCAATGAAACGGTTGAGAATTGTATTGTTCTCGGACAGATTTACTATTTTCATAAATTTTGAAATTTGACAGCACGAAGATAAAAAAATAATGCCGGATCATTGAAATTGTTTAATCTTTATTTAAAAAGCAACCACTATCCTTTTTAACACACAGTATTCTTTTAACAAAAAACAACTGCAGATATTCATTATTTATAAAGAAAAAAATCAATTATACAGGCTTTTATGCCCGGCAAGACATTTTGTCAAAAATATTAAATTCTCCAAAGCAAAATGTAAGCAATCCGAGCTTCATGTTGCGGCCTCCGAAAACAAAAATCAAGAAAACCGTCCACTTGTCCACTGAAAAATTGTACATTTTCTGTTCAAAAAGCGGTACTTTTTGCCTTTTTTCGGGTAATTACGGAAAAATTTCTTTAATTAACTTGAGGGATTAAACAAAAAGATATATATTTGCATTCGGAGAACTTTGGCAAGTTCAAGCAAAAGGACATTGCCGATGTTCAAAAGTGATAAAAAAGAAGAATATTAACTAATAATTTATTTTTTGAAATTATGGCAACAATAGATCTTACCAAGTATGGTATCACCGGTGCTGTAGAGGTACTCCACAACCCCTCTTACGATGTTCTCTTTGCAGAGGAGACAAAGCCCGGTCTTGAGGGTTTTGAGGTTGGTCAGGTTACAGAGCTTGGCGCAGTAAATGTAATGACCGGTGTTTACACAGGCCGTTCACCTAAAGACAAGTTCATCGTTAAGGATGCTACTTCTGAGAACACTGTATGGTGGACATCTGAGGAGTACAAGAACGACAACAAGCCTGTTACAACTGAGGCATGGAACGCTCTCAAGGAGATTGCTACTAAAGAACTTTCTAACAAGAGACTTTTCGTTGTTGACGCATTCTGTGGTGCTAACCCTGCTACACGTCTTAAAGTACGTTTCATCATGGAGGTTGCATGGCAGGCTCACTTCGTGACAAATATGTTCATCCGTCCTACAGCTGAGGAGCTTGAGGCATTCGGCGAGCCCGATTTCGTTGTTTACAACGCTTCTAAGGCAGCTGTTCCAAACTATAAGGAGCTCGGTTTGAATTCTGAAACAGCAGTTGTATTCAACTTGACATCTAAGGAGCAGATCATCCTCAACACATGGTATGGTGGTGAGATGAAGAAGGGTATGTTCTCAATGATGAACTACTACTTGCCTCTCCAGGGCATTGCTTCAATGCACTGTTCAGCAAACACAAACGAGAAGGGCGAGACAGCTATCTTCTTCGGTTTGTCAGGTACAGGTAAGACAACTCTCTCTACCGATCCAAAGCGTATGCTTATCGGTGACGACGAGCACGGCTGGGACGACGATTCAGTATTCAACTTCGAGGGCGGTTGCTACGCAAAGGTTATCAACCTTGACAAGGAGAGCGAGCCGGACATCTTCAACGCTATCAAGCGCGATGCACTCCTGGAGAACGTGACTGTTGATGCAAACGGCAAGATTGACTTCGCTGACAAGAGCGTAACAGAGAACACACGTGTTTCTTACCCAATCAACCACATCAACAACATCAAGCCAGGTTCAATGGCAGCTCCTGCAAAGAAGGTTATCTTCCTTTCAGCCGATGCATTCGGTGTATTGCCTCCGGTTTCTATCCTGAACCCAGAGCAGACTCAGTACTACTTCCTCAGCGGTTTTACAGCTAAGTTGGCCGGTACAGAGCGCGGTATCACAGAGCCTACTCCGACATTCTCAGCTTGCTTCGGCGCAGCATTCTTGAGCCTCCACCCAACAAAGTACGGTGAAGAGCTCGTTAAGAAGATGGAGAAGAACGGTGCCAAGGCATACCTCGTCAACACAGGTTGGAACGGTACAGGCAAGCGCATCTCTATCAAGGATACACGCGGTATCATCGATGCTATCCTCGATGGCTCAATCGATACAGCTCCTACAAAGGTTATCCCACACTTCGACTTCGTTGTTCCTACAGCGTTGCCAGGTGTTGACCCAGCAATCCTTGACCCACGCGACACATACGCTGACGCATCACAGTGGGAGGAGAAGGCTGTTGACTTGGCAGGCCGTTTCATCAAGAACTTTACAAAGTACACCGGCAATGAGGCTGGCAAGGCTCTCGTTGCAGCAGGTCCAAAGCTCTAATGAAATCTTTAACCTGAATATAGCGTCTGCTCCACACGGGGCAGACGCTTTTGTTTTGCATATTGCTGTAATATGCGTTTTTTTATGTAAGTTTGCAAAGAACTATAATCAAGCACAGACATGTCACTTTTGAGAGCGATAATCGCAATACTGTTTCCGCCTCTTGCCGTAGTAGACAAGGGATGCGGCTCATTCCTGATTGTATTCATACTTACACTTTGCGGATGGATTCCCGGAGTCATCGCAGCGCTTATAATCGTCAACAAGGAGTAGCTCCTTCCGTTTAAAGAAGGCAAGAGAATACAATGTTAAGCCCGGAGACAAAAGAATTCATAAAGGAGCACAAGAACGAAGACCCGCGTGCGCTTGCCCTACAGGGCAAACGCTATCCGAGTGTGGACATCCGCGAAGCTGTGACCCAGATTGAAGGGTGGCAAGCAGCCAAAGAGAAACTGCCGACATGGGCCGAAACGGACGGAATCATATACCCGCCACGCATATCCATGGAACAATGTTCCAGCGAGCCCACAGCGCTCTATAAAGCCGCCATCGCAAAAGGTGACAGACTGGCCGACCTCACGGGAGGATTCGGCATTGACTGCAGTTATATGTCGCGCGGATTCCGGGAAGCAACATATATCGAGCGTAATGCCGTACTGTGCGACATCGCAAGGGAGAATTTCGCATTATTGGGACTTGGGAACATAAACATAATAAAAGGCAACAGCGAGGAGCTTCTACACACCCTGCCAAAGCAGGACTGGATATTCATTGACCCTGCAAGGCGCGCCCTTGACGGGCGTAAGGTTGTCGCACTCAGCGACTGCGAACCCGATGTGACAGCGCTTGAAAGCCAGCTGTTGGAGAAAGCAGACAAAGTCATGGTCAAATGCTCTCCCATGCTTGATATAACGGCCGCCACAAGACAATTAAGCAGCATTGAGACAGTGCACATCATTGCGGTAAACAACGAATGTAAGGAACTGCTGTTCATATTAGGAAAGGATAATGGAGAGAATACACAGATAGAGTGTGTAAACATACAAAAAGGTAACTGCAATTCATTCGCCTTTACATTGGACGAGGAAGCAAATTCCACTGTGACATACTGCAACAGTGTCGGAAAGTACTTATACGAACCGAACGCAGCCATACAGAAAGGCTGCTGCCACCGTACGCTTTCGCATAAGTTGCAGATAGACAAGTTGCACCCGAACAGCCAGCTATACACCGCAGAGAGGCTAATAGAGAATTTCCCGGGACGCAAATTCATTGTAGAGAGGGTTACCGGTTTCTCAAAAAGTGAAACAAGAGAGTTGCAGGTTCTGGGGAAAGCCAACATTACTGTACGCAATTTTCCCGAGAGCGTACAGACACTGCGGAAAAAGTTGAAGCTCAACGAAGGAGGCGAGAACTATCTTTTTGCCACCACACTTTCAGGCGAAAGAAAAGTTCTTATACACTGCAGGAAAGCACAGGCCGATTAACAGTAGAACCATTCCAGCACGCTCACAATACAAGTTGTACAGCTCACAGAGGTTCACCTGCAAACTATAGGGGGGAATATCTTTTTAACACAGACAAAACATTAAACAATCTATTATATTCTTTTATACAACTTACCCTTAATCTGTTGTCATATATTTTTCCTGCTGTCGCTCTATCATGTCCTTTTGGCGCCCAAAAGTACCAAAAGGCCCAGCACACGGAAAAATCGTCACAAGTGCCCTTTGCTCGTGCCGCATGAGCGAGCATTCGGTCGGGCACCGGTGCTAAAGCACACTCCTTTGGGGAACTAAAGCTCCCGTCGTCGCAAACATTGCTCGCCCGCAATGGTGCCACTCATGGCTTTCGCTTGTTTTGCAGGGTGCTGCGGACCTTGATTTGCGCGGCTATATAAGATAATTTATACCCGCGCAAATCTTCAAACATACCTCGCACAATGGCCTGCAAACAAGCGGCCATGAGCTGGATTTTTAACGGTGCCGGAAGTTTTGAGAAATTACCTGTGCAAGAGGACGGACCGCGTACCTGTCATTCTGAGCGAAGCGAAGAATCTCAAAACGAATGCGCTGAAGCCAAGCATATAAAAATACAGGACTTTTCATGCCTTACGACATTTCATTGCAATAGTATTTTCGCTCTGTTACTCTCTTTTCCTAAATCACTCAACTTTTTGCTTAGCCCCCAGACTTTGCCGGTGAGCC
>JAFXGX010000072.1 GCA_017536695.1 Bacteroidaceae bacterium
ATCACACCGCTGAATATTAACGGAATAAGAAACATGGCCAAAAAAGCCTTGAAGCTATTCCTCTTCTCATGTACCCTGAAGAACTCGAACCATATTATAAAAGAGAGACCCGCATACATGCAGAAGTGGGCAACCTTGTCCATGCCCTCAAAGAGCTGGAGCTTCATACCATCAGACGGTTTGAAAAGGCTCAAATAGACTATAGCACAGAACGTGAGTATAGACAGCGGGTAACGTTTAAGGTATTTCAGTATGTACTTTAGCATATTTCTACAGTATGTAACAATTCTGATGCCATAATTGCTCAGACAAGTCCTTATTTTTTGCAAAGGTACAACAAATTAGGAATAACAGGACAATACACTGCTGTTTTATATGGATTTAACAAGGGAAGTGGCTAAAAAGTAAATTCGGTACCCGAAATTTGGCAACACTAGTTGTAGAGGGTGACCCATTTTACTTTTCATTCACCCCCGACAAAAAGAGGATGACTTTTGAGTCATCCTCCACAGGAAATCAAAGAATTGATTTTAAATTACAGTTCCATAATTCTGCAATCAGCTTGCTCTTACCACGAGATAACGTGTTACGCTCCAGAACAGTCTGTTGTCTATGATCTTCAATGTAAGCAGACCGTCCTCGTTCTCCACGATTGTATAAGAACCTTCGGGGTGGGTCGTGAGCACCTTGGCTTTCTTTGTACCAAGAGCGATATCACTTGTATTCCTGATGTCCACCTGTGTGAAGTTATCCTTATTCACAGAAGCATCCTCCATGACATCGCCTTTCTTGAAGAGGCCTGTGTTGGTAAGGATATTCTGCTCCTTAAGCTCCTTCTTGCTGCCGATAATATACCATGCAGCATTGAGTGCTGCATCCTGCGCAGCGATGGTGTTGTTGCTCTCGGCATTCTGTGCCACGAGATCCTCCTTGATGGCTGTGAGTGAAGCTACTGTCTCATCGAGCTCCGTGATGCGGATGTTCTTTGCTGCAAGTTCCTCCTGGAGGGCCTTCACCTCGTCGACCTTAGCTGCAAGGTCCGCGGTAAGCGAAGCGACAGCCTTCTTTAACTGTGCGGACCTGTTGTTGCTTTTGTCAAGCTTAGACTGCAGCTCCTCGATCAGAGCTTTGTTCTCCTGCATTCTGCTCTGGATGAAAGCAAGGTCGGCCTTTATGTTCTCTCCAAAACCAGCCGGAGCATTCTCAAGAGAACCACTCTGCACAGCTATGCGATCCTCAGCTTCGTTTATCTTGCGAAATCCTTCCGAAACCTCGTTGAATAGACCCATGAACTCATTTACCTCATTATTTGACTTGTTGAGCTCTATGTTCAGTGAGTCGACCCTTGCCGTAAGCTCCTCTTTACTTGGACCATTGTTACATGATGCCAAAAATACAACACCCAATGCCACTAAGGCTACTCTCTTTGTTCCACTTATGAAACCGTTCACATAGTTCTTTCTTTCAGTTGTCTTTTTCATAATTGTTGCTTTTAAATATTATAATTAATCTATTTTCTGTTACCTGAAGGCAAACGCCTACACTATATATGGTACAAAAAGCGTGCCAAAAAATCACACAATTTCATAAATTATTGAAAATCAATAATTAAAATTTTATTACATATTCCAAAGAGTGTGGAAAAGTGTGGATTTATGTGGAACAATATGTGGAAATTTTCCACACTCATATGTATAAACGGCTACTCGAGACCATATATCTTGAGTTTATTGTAGAGTGTCTTGCGGTCTATACCCAGAAGCACTGCCGCACGACTCTTGTTGTTTCCGGTGCGTTTCAGGGCATCGATTATACGGTTCTTCTCGTCCTGCTTGTCGAACAGCGGCCTTGTCACGTCAGCAGCAGATGGCTGTATGTCAAGGTCTGCTGCCGTTATGAAACCTCCCTGAGCCAAAAGTGTAGCACGCTTGACCACATTCTTGAGCTGGCGCAGATTACCGGGCCACGTGTATTCCTGTAGAAGAGCTGTCGCTTCTGCATCAAAGCCTATTAGCTCCCTACCCAGTTCACTGTTGGCATGGTCAAGGAAGAAGTTGGCAAAAAGCATTATATCCTGCTGACGCTCCTTGAGGGAGGGCATGCGCAAGGTGAACTCGTTGATGCGATGATACAGGTCCTCACGGAAAGTACCGTTCTCTATGGCAGCCTGGAGGTCCTCGTTTGTAGCGCACACCACACGCACATCGACATCGATCTCTTTTGTAGAACCCACAGGGCGCACACGTCTCTCCTGCAGTGCACGCAGCAACTGCACCTGGACCTCATAACTGAGGTTACCTATCTCATCAAGGAAAAGCGTACCGCCGTCAGCCTCCACAAAAGCACCGGCCTTGTCGGTGACTGCACCCGTGAATGCCCCCTTGACATGACCGAAGAACTCCGATGCTGCAAGTTCCTTGGGTATGGCACCGCAGTCAATGGCAATGAATGGCTTATCACTGCGTTTGCTCAGCCTGTGTATGCGTTTGGCCACAAACTCCTTTCCTGTGCCGCTTGCCCCGCTTATGAGCACCGACATCGGTGTCGGGGCAACAAGGGAAACATAGTTGTAGAGTTGCCGTGCAGGCTCGCTCTTGCCTTCCATGAACTCATTGTAATCCGTTGCCACGGAGGGTGCAGTCCTGCCTTTTGATGCAGTGACAGGAGTGGATTCCTTGGGTTTTATGGCATCCTCTATCTTTTTGAGTAGTACGTCGGGATGGACTGGCTTCGACACATAGTCACATGCACCATTTTTCATGGCATTCACCGCGCCTTGTATATCGGCATAACCCGTCATGATGATGATGGGTATAGACAGACTTTTCTCCTTGATCCATCCAAGCAGGGATGTACCGTCACCGTCGGGCAGACGAAGATCAGAGAGTATCAGGTCAACACCCGCCTTGTCCAGCTCCTTACATGCCGCACCCACACTACTTGCCGTGAATACATCGAAGCCCTTTCTCGCAAGCCATGTCCCCATCATGGTAGAGAAAGTCAAATCATCCTCAACTAACAATATACTTTTGGACATAATATCAATTTATAACTGATTCTTATTTAAATGCCTCGGCACCGGCAACAATCCTGTCCACGACACCAAGTATCAATATTATCTTTTCGTCAGCACCGGCAGGATATTCCTGTATACCGCGCCTTGACTCGAACCACTCGAGCTCTTCCTTTCCCTGGTTGGCACCAACCAGGGAGAAGACCGGAAGCAGCTGATGTGTCATCTGTGTCACCGTGGCAATATCCCTTTCCACCATTGCACCATGCAGGATATCCCTCTTTCTTCTGGTCTCGGCAATGAAGGTACCCATAATCTGTGCCAAGGCGGCATCATCTGCAGCAAATGCTGTAAGCTGCTCAAAATCGAAACGCATTGCTGGTACCAGACCCGACAGCACATCAAGGAATGCCCTGCGTGTAAAAGGCTTATGCAGGCATGCAGCAAAGCCATGGTGCGAAAGCAACTCATTGTCCATGTCGCTCCTTGCCGTCATGGCTATCACCGGAATGCCCTCAAAGCCTGGCATACCATGCAGCTTTGCTATAAGCTCTATGCCATTCATGGCAGGCATCTGTATGTCTGTTACCACCACATCGAACCTTTTCTGTTGCAGATACAGGAAAAATTCATCGGGGTGCGTACAGCAGACAACCGAGACAGATGTCCCTTCAAGCAACGAGGCTGTCATCTCGAGCTGTAGCCTGTCATCATCTATGAGCAACAGCTCACAGGCAGGCACATCATGGGGTTCATCCATGCCTGGCGCAACAGCAGTACCGCTGACACCGGAATACTCAACAGGCAGTGTCACATGGAATTCTGTTCCCTCACCCACACTGCTCTCGACCCATATTGTGCCACCAAGAAGCTGCACGAGCTTGTTTGTTATTGCAAGACCAAGCCCGAAACCCTCCTTGCCCTGAGCATTCGGCAGCCTCATGAACTCCTTATATATAAGTTCCTGCTCCTGTGGCGTCATTCCGCAACCGCTGTCGCGCACACTGAAACTAAGCATGCCGTCCCCACTCTCAGCTGTGAGCTGCACACCACCCTCCGAGGTAAACTTAAGAGCATTGCTAAGTAGATTTTCGGCCACTTGACGTATGCGCAGCGGGTCACCGACAAAAACAGCATCGAGGCCGTCATCTATGTTTCCCGAAAGGGTTAGCCCCTTCTCCGTTGCCTGCGGGAGGAAGCTGCCCAATATACCCCCGAAGAGCTCCTTTGCGTTGAAAGGAACCGACTGCTTCTCTATCTTGTCCGCGTCGAGCCTGTGGAAGTCAAGCAGCGAGGTGACAAGGCTAAGCAGATGATTGGCAGACCCCTGCATGTTATGCAGGTAGAAGCGCTGACGGTCACCTGTGGTTATATTGTCGAGCAGTTCCACATAACCAAGTATGGCCCCTACAGGAGATTTTATATCGTGCGTGATGGTGAGCATCAGCTTCTCCTTTGCATCCAGCAGTTCCTCGGCACGCCGCTTGGCATTCTCGAGCTCTGTACGATAATGGTTGCTACGTGTTATATCACGCCATATGAAATAGAGGAATACGGCAGCCAACAGAAGCGAGAGCAAGGCTATGAAGGATATTACAAGTACAATCCTGCGGCGTATCCGATCATTTCCGGCGCTCTGCTGCATAAGATGCCTCCTGCTCTCATCCTCTATAGTATTGAGCAGTTGCTGTACCTTGCCGTTGAGTTGCAGACTGCTGTAACTGAGGCTCTGCATCTGCCAGTTGAGCTTGCGCATACGCTCTCTTTGGCTGTCCGATACACGAAGCTGCATATCCTTAAGTATATCGGCTATAGTGTCGGACAAGGCCTGTTCACCAGCAGGCATATAAGACGGTATCTCATATATTGTGTCATTTATAACTGTAGAATCGCTCAAGGATGGAGAAAAGACCTCACGCACACGCCTGAAGAAACTCTTGCGCTCACCAGGTACCTTGGTCGATGTTGTCTGAACGACAATCCTACCCTTCCCCGATTCCAAAGCAGCAAGTGAATCCTGCAACAAAATCATGGCCTCTATCTCCTTACGGTATGTGTCATCACTGTTGTCATTACGGATTATGGCCATGAGACAGCGCATGTTCTTGTCCTTCTGTGCCATTAGCATGGCAACAGTGTCAAGACGGGCAAGTTGCAGGGTATCATCGGTCATGCGCCGCAGCGAGTCAATATAAACATCAGCATTAGACATGTTTTTCTTGTACTGACTATATTTTTCCACCTGCCCCACAGCGATGGTCTGCCCCACAATCTCGGCATGGTTAAGCTCATTTATTATCCCGTTAGTTATGCGCCGCCTTATGGCTATCTGACTATAAAAGTCATCGCTGACGGTCATGCTCTGCACACCACGGTAGATGAACACCATGGTGACAACAAGCAGCAGCACAAGCAGCACAAAACCGGCCGTAACCTTATAACGTATGGACATTTTAACCATGTTTATCCTTTTGACAGAACAAAGTTATCATGATTGAATATATTGACACCTATAATAATGTTAAAATTATAAAACCTTACGGCAACAAAGACAGATAATGCTAATTTTGCATAGAGTCATGACAAATGCCACAAACAAAACCATGAACGACTATTTCTATTTTACCAAGAGCCAGCGAAGGGGAGTAATACTATTCATTGCATGTATTGCCGTAGCTGCTGCGATAAAGTGGATTCTTTAGTCTTAAAAAAGAGGCTACAAATTTTAAAATAACCGTCCTGTACACTATTTTTGCAATATGAACGGAGATTTCAATATACGCGGCAAGAACAGCGACAAGGAGTTCGAGAATGCTCTGAGACCCCTCTCCTTCCCCGACTTCAATGGTCAGGAGAAAATCGTGAGCAACCTCAAGATTTTTGTCCAGGCGGCAAGGATGCGTGGCGAGTCACTCGACCACGTGCTTTTGCACGGCCCCCCGGGACTGGGAAAGACAACACTGAGCAACATCATAGCCAACGAGCTTGGAGTAGGATTCAAGGTAACATCGGGCCCTGTGCTCGACAAGCCCGGCGACCTTGCGGGAATACTCACATCACTGGAACCCAACGATGTGCTTTTCATCGATGAGATTCACAGACTATCGCCCATTGTCGAGGAGTACCTCTATTCTGCCATGGAGGATTACCGTATTGATATCCTCATTGACAAAGGACCATCGGCACGCTCAATACAGATTGACTTGAGCCCATTCACGCTCATTGGCGCCACCACACGCAGCGGACTGCTGACAGCACCGTTGCGCGCCAGGTTTGGAATAAACATACACCTTGAATATTATGACAGCAAGACACTCGCAGGCATCATAAGCCGCTCAGCGCAGATTCTTGGTGTCACATTCGATGAGGAAGCGACATACGAGATTGCACGCCGTAGCCGCGGTACGCCACGTATCGCCAATGCGCTGCTGCGCCGTGTGCGTGACTTTGCACAGGTAATGGGCAACGGACACATAACCAACTCGATAGCCAAGATGGCTCTCGAGGCACTCAATATTGACAAGTACGGTCTCGATGAGATTGACAACAAGATTCTATGTACCATCATCGACAAGTTCAAGGGTGGCCCTGTGGGCATTGGCACCATAGCCACAGCCCTGAGCGAGGACACAGGAACGATAGAAGAGGTATATGAGCCGTATCTTATCAAGGAAGGGTTTATAAAGCGTACCCCACGCGGGCGTGAAGTGACCGACCTTGCATACAAGCATCTTGGTCGCAGCCGATATGGCGACGGCGGACAAGGAACATTGTTTTAAACGGATATAGAAATTGTAAACCGTTAATAAAACCGGGAATTAATAAATTATTAATTTTCCCTAATTGCAAAATATAAACCTATGGGCAAACTGCAATCACTACTAAAAGACACAGCAATATATGGCCTCAGCAGTATAATAGGACGATTCCTCAATTATCTGCTCGTGCCGCTGTATACCGCCAAGATGAGTGTCGAGAGCGGCAACTACGGCATTGTGACAAACGTATATGCATGGACTGCGATATTGCTTGTATTGCTCACATTCGGGTTCGAGACCACTTTTTTCCGTTTCGCAAGCAAAGAGAATGCCGATATAAAGAGAGTCTTCTCAATGTCTATGCAGGTCATCGGTGCGCTGTGCACAGTTTTCCTGCTGCTGGTGTTCATGTTCCTGCCCGCAATATCCGATAATCTGGGTTACGCACAGAACCCCGAGTTCATAGGCATGATGGCCGTAGTGGTGTCACTCGACGCACTGCAGGCTATCCCGTTCGGATTGCTCAGGTTCCAGAAGAAGCCTTTGAAGTTCGCATCGCTGAAGCTGCTGTTCATAGGCATGAACATATTGTTGAACCTCTTCGCATTCGTACTGCTGCCAAAACTCGCAGCGTCGCACCCCGACACATTCGGCAGCCTGTACGACCCCCACAACCAGGCATTCTATGTGTTCCTGATTAATCTTGTATGTACCTCGCTCATAACACTGTTCTTCATACCCGAGCTCAAGATGTTCCGCTTCACGGCCGATAAGGCTCTGCTCAAGAACATGCTCAGCTACTCATGGCCGCTGTTGCTGTTGGGTGTTGCAGGAATACTTAACCTCAATGCCGACAAGATCATATACACGTGGCTTGTACCCGGACAGCAAGGAATAGAGGAGCTCGGTATCTACGGAGCATCGGTAAAGATTGCAGCCATAATGGCAATGCTCATGCAGGCATTCAGGTATGCATATGAACCGTTCGTGTTCGGCAACAGCAAGGAGAAGGACAGCAAGGAACTCTATGCCAAAGCAATGAAATACTTCATAGTGATGGCAATGACAGCCTTTCTTGTGGTAGTGTTCTACATGGATATCATACGCTACATCATAAGCCCCGACTATTGGGAAGGGTTAAAGGTTGTACCCATTGTTATGGCTGCTGAGATTTTTATGGGAATATACTTTAACCTCTCTTTCTGGTACAAGCTCAATGATGAGACATACTGGGGAGCAATATTCTCATTCATAGGCTGTGCGGTACTCTTTGCGATGAACATTCTGCTGGTGCCAAAGTATGGATATATCGCTTGCGCTTGGGCTTCGTTTGCCGGGTACTTCACGGCAATGACCCTGTCATACTTTATTGGGCAGAAGAGAAATGCAATAGACTATGACCTGAAGAGCATTTTCATATATACCCTGCTGTTCGCGGTAATATATGGAGTTTCACTGGCTATTCCCGTTGAGAACAGCATTGTAAAGATGGCTATCAACACGGTTCTGCTTGCATTGTTCGTAGCTTACTTCATCAAGAAAGACCTGCCGCTGAAGAGCATTCCTGTGATTGGCAAATTCTTCAGGTAATATAAACCGAGGATTACAGACAGTACCATATTCATCCCGAGCGAGAGGACTAATAAACCGCGAACTTGTCATGCTGGAGCGCAGCGAAGCATCTAAATTGTATTTTCCCTATTACAGTTAGGAAAACCCCTCGACAATAATAGGGAAATATTTTTGCCTGCAACCTTCATTTGTGGGTATTTTTGCAACAGAAGAAACATTATTAACTGTCAAAAACTCCACTACTATGAAAAACATGAAGAACATAATGCTCATAGCATTAATGGCATTGATGATTATACCAATGTCCCAACAAGCCCAGGCTCAAGAGAGAAAAGCTGAAATAAAAATAGAGAAACGGGAAAGGGAACCACGAAGAAAACCTGTGAACCTGCGTGCCATGCGCGACAATGACTTTTCACTGGTTTACAAGGTTGTGAAGAACGCCTCCTTTGATGACAAGAAAATAGACATCATCCGGGTGGCATGCATTGGGAACTGTTTCAGCAGCAAGCAGTGCGCACGCCTTCTCTCGCTGCTCTCTTTCGATGACAACAAGATTGAGGCACTAGAGATTATCGCACCACGGATGATTGAGAACGAATATTACAACAAGATACTCAAGCAGTTCTCGTTCTCATCGAACAGGGAGAAAGCAATGAAGATATTGATGAAAAGATGAGAATTTATTCCCTTTTGCTTTATAAATGTTTGTAACATACAACATAGCAAAAGGGATTTTTTTGTATTTATTCAAAAATAAACTACTTTTGCAACAAGATAAAGTGCACAAAGCACATACTTGACATATTATTTTTTAGAGGCGTATGCTTCATTCTTAAAGCGAAAACCTAGGAAATTTTCGAAAAAGAAGAATGGCATAAGCAGTCTCATGCTATCCGTATGCGATGGCGTGGGCTGTTGTGTTATTTCCTTTTTCAGGCTTTCCTAGGGCCTTCGCTTTGAAATAGCAGACAGCTCCACGCTTCTTTATATTTCAAACACTATTAACCGCCACAGGAGGGAGCTGTCGTGGCACAAACACGACACACTATGAAAAAGATTTTCTTGAGTCTTGCGCTCCTTCTCTCATTTACAGGAGCTGTTTTTGCACAATCTTCAATGTTGGCAACTCTCAGCCACGAAGGTGAAATCACCGTTTTCTATGGATCAGATGCACTGAAAGATGCCCACGCGGTAGCCCAGCATGGCGATGCCATCACACTCTCAAGCGGTTCATTTAATGCCACAAACATTACAAAAGCCATTACACTGCGTGGTGCCGGAATGGCAATAGATACGTTAAAGAACACCTACCCTACCATTATCAACGGCAGCTTTAATATAGAAATAGGCGACAGTGTAAGCAAACAACTCACTGTGGAGGGCATATACAACAATTTCACAATTACCGTAAAAAATGGCCTTAACAATGCAACATTCATAAAGAATAGGCTAAAAACGATTCAATACGAAACAGCCAAAGGTGACACCAAACAATACAAGAACAACAGGTTTATACATTGCAAGATTGTTGAACATTTTTGGGGACCTTCTTACTCAAGCAGCAAAAGCATGTCTTTCTCGAACTGCTACATAAGATCAATCAACAATAATAATTGTAACAGTATTTTCACAAACTGTATAATATATAATGACGGTACAGCTAATTATCATTCATCATCATATACTTCAATTCTTAATGAATCACTACAATACTGTACATTCTATAATTGTATTCTTTTAGGAACTTTTAACTCAAGCTATTATAATGTACTTCATACCACAAATCAGGCATACAACTGTATTGCAACTCATATAACTTCATCTAACTATGTAACAAATAGTGACCATTATATTTTTAAAAATATACCTAACCAGACAAATAGCTGTATACCAAGTATAACATCTGTATTCAAATCATTTAACCTCACATATAAAGATGATGAAACTTTTGAACTTGTTGATAATATCAAGACAAAATATACAGGAACAGACGGCACAGAAATTGGAATACACGGAGGTTCACTTCCTTTCTCTCCAACACCTACAAACCCACAAATAACAAAATGCAATGTGGCATCACGTTCAACAGCCGACGGAAAGCTGAGTGTGGACATTGAGGTAAAAGCCGGTGAATAAAAAATTAAAGCCCTATGCGAAAGCTATTATTATTAACACTGCTCCTTGCAATGCAAAGTGCAGTAAAGGGGCAAGCTGGGTTTGAATTACTGTATTGGTTCAATGATGAACCGGAGCAAAAAAGCGAAACGGTAATCCAAAACGGAGAGTTTCTGCTTGATGTACAACATCTGAATGTAGGAATACATAACCTACATCTGCAACTAAAAGATAGTTGCGGTACTGTCAGTTCACCAATAACAAAGAGTTTCTACAAGACTGCATTGCAAGACAAGGAAATGAAATTCAATTATTGGTTCGACGGTAACGATACTGAATTAAAGACAGAAACAGTAACCGGTAACATTTGGAAAAGCAATATAGATGTAAAGAACCTGAATGTAGGACTGCACACGTTCTATGTACAGGCTACAGACTACTGCGGAACAAACAGCCCCACAATCGTAAGAGACTTTTATAAAACCATACACGGTTTTCAGGATACAAAATATACCTGCTGGTTCGATGAGGACTATACTACAGCACAGACAGGAACATATAATGGTGACATTATATGGCTTGATGTATCTGAGCTGCAAGATGGGTTCCATACTATGTATATACAGACCGAACAATATGCTGTATCCAAAGCAATTGCACATAGTTTCATAAAAGTACCACAAACAGAATCTATCGGTGCTTTGACCTGC
>JAFXGX010000073.1 GCA_017536695.1 Bacteroidaceae bacterium
AGAACGTCGTGAGACAGTTCGGTCTCTATCTATCGTGGGCGTAGGAAATTTGCGTGGAGCTGTCACTAGTACGAGAGGACCGTGATGGACCGACCTCCGGTTTGCCAGTTGTTTCGCCAGGAGCACCGCTGGGTATCCGCGTCGGGACGGGATAAGCGCTGAAAGCATCTAAGTGCGAAGCCCACCACAAGATTAGATTTCCTCATGAGGGTCGTTGTAGACTACGACGTTGATAGGCTGCAGATGTACGCACAGCGATGTGTTCAGTCGAGCAGTACTAATTGCCCGAAAGCTTCTGTCTGCGCGGGACTGAAAGTCCCTGTCGCCATCAGCTTTGAAGCATACCTCACAGCCTGCTCCGCTTTCCTTTTTCGGGATGTCGGGTGTTTGTTGTTTACGGTTGTGTAACGAGTTCTATCCTTTTTTCTGTACATTGTCATTGTCTTTCTACAGATATTAAGGCGATTGATAGCGTCGGGGATCCACCTCTTCCCATTCCGAACAGAGAAGTTAAGCCCGACAGCGCCGATGGTACTGCAAACGTTTGTGGGAGAGTAGGTCATCGCCACTTTTACAGAAGAGAGTTCCAAGCAATTGGGACTCTCTTTTTGGCTCTTTTACTTTTTGCCCAATATACTAAAACCATTTTTTCTGCGTTTTAATATCGTTAAAATTATTACGATGAAATGGTATAATAACTTCAGGAATATCAAGTTTGTACTTATTGCTGTTGCTGCGCTGATTGCTTTGGCTTCACTTTATGTCTCCAACACTCTTGTAAACGAGCTCAAGAGGGAGGAGGTAAAGAAGGTTGAACTATGGGCCGAGGCAATGCGCTCCCTGAACTGCGTAGAGGAGGTGGAGACTATCTCTCTTGAGGATATCAATGCTTCGGGCGGGAATGTGGTGCTCGGCGGCGGGAAGAATACGTCTGTCACAGACAGCGGCTCATCTGAAGCAGAACTCAATCTCTTGCTCAAGGTTCTTGAGGGCAACAATACGATTCCGGTCATAGTGACTGACCAGAAGGGAACGATAACGCAGCACCGTAATGTCGTGATACCTTCGGGAACCGACTCTCTGGCGGTGGTAATGGACCTGGCCTCGGACATGCGCAGGGATGGGCAGATAATACGCATGTATCTTGGTGATGAGGAGAATGGTGAGTTCATTGAGGTCTGTTATTCCGACTCTCTGCTGCTGAAACGCCTGTCATATTTCCCTTATGTGCAGCTTGCCGTAGTATTGCTCTTCTTCGCTGTATGCTTCTTTGCTATCCTCAGCTCCAAACGTGCAGAACAGAACCGCGTATGGGTCGGCCTTTCCAAGGAGACTGCACATCAACTTGGTACTCCAATCTCATCGCTTATGGCATGGACTGAGGTCCTCAAGGAGAAATATCCTTCTGATGAGATGCTGCCCGAGATGGAACATGATGTGGCGCGTCTTCAGCGCGTGGCAGAGCGCTTCTCCAAGATTGGCTCCAAGCCTGAGCATGTTGCCGAGGACCTCGTGTCTGTCATTGAACGCTCGGTTGAGTATGTGAAGCGCCGTACTCCTTCGCAGGTGAAGTATGAGCTTTCATTTCCAAAACGCCCGTTGCAAGTCCGCATGAATGCACCGCTGTTGGAGTGGGTGCTTGAGAATCTTTGCAAGAATGCGGTAGATGCGATGAATGGGGAGGGTATGATAAGGATTGTCTTATCTCAGAACGATGACAATGCATTCGTTGATATAACGGATACCGGTAAGGGCATTGCGAAGTCATGCCATAAGAGGGTGTTCGAACCTGGATATACTACGAAGAAACGTGGCTGGGGGCTTGGTCTCTCGTTGGCAAAGAGAATTGTTGAACAATATCATAAGGGAAGGATTTTTGTCAAGAGTTCATCCCCTGGCAAGGGTACTACATTCCGTCTGGAACTAAAAAAGTAAAGTTTTTCTTCAAATTAGGCGGTTCTAATGAATTTTATTACTATCTTTGTGTCCTAAAATCGGGTAGTACGGATAAATGATACTGCTTTTTGGTGCTTATATTGTTGAATATGATGATTCTATAGAAGGCGATGGGAAGATTTGACAAATACAATGTAGACCTTAAAGGGTTGAAAACGGCATCCATTGAGATGGAATTTGACTTGGATAATGCCTTTTTTGGCGATATTGAGGGTGAAGAGTTCCAGAAGGGTGCGGTAAAGGCAACCGTAACTGTGAAGAAGAACAGGGATGTCTATGACTTTACCTTTGTGCTTGACGGTGTTGTGGTTGTGCCTTGTGACCGATGTCTTGATGACCTTGAGATAGAAGTATCTACCGAGAATACCTTGAAGGTAAAGCTCGGCGATGATTATGCCGATGATGGCGATGTCGTTATCGTTCCGGAACAGGACGGTGACTTCAA
The DNA here is from genome assembly GCA_017536695.1 of Bacteroidaceae bacterium. Taxonomy (GTDB): domain Bacteria; phylum Bacteroidota; class Bacteroidia; order Bacteroidales; family Bacteroidaceae; genus HGM04593. Next base: position 2,402 of record JAFXGX010000073.1, read on the forward strand.
TTTCGCATGGTACCTGTATGAGTTCATTGCTCTTGCGCTTCCAATGAGGCGTGTGCATGCTCCGGGTAAATGCAACCATGAGATGACAGGAAAACTCAAGAAACATTCACCCGATGCGTCCGATGATGCCGAGAACGGCGAGCAGGATATTGATCCGCGTTGGGCTGGTTTGAAGAATATACAAATAGAAGAAGATAATTAAAAAGTTAGAAAAATGGCACATCCTAAAAGAAGACAATCAAAGACTAGAACTGCCAAGAGAAGAACTCATGACAAGGCAGTAGCTCCTACATTGGCAATTTGCCCTAACTGTGGTGAGTGGCACGTTTATCACACCGTATGCGGTGCGTGTGGTTATTACAGAGGCAAGCTTGCAGTAGAGAAGCAGGCTGCTGTCTAAGAAACAGTTTTTCTACCGCAGGTGCCTTTGTACAGCTGCGGGTAGTTTTTTCGTAAGTCAAGACGCGCCTACGCTGTTATAGTGGTGGTGCGTCTTTGTTTTTTGTCAGCATACATGCATAAAGCCGGTTTTGTAAATATTGTGGGTAACCCCAATGTGGGTAAGTCTACATTGATGAACCTTCTTGTGGGCGAGAGGATATCTATCGCCACATTCAAGGCGCAGACTACCCGTCACCGTATCATGGGTATATTGAATACCGATGATGCGCAGATAGTGTTCTCGGATACTCCGGGTGTCCTCAAACCTAACTATAAGCTTCAGGAGGCGATGTTGCGTTTCTCGCGCAGTGCCCTCAGGGATGCCGATGTCCTTCTTTACGTGACAGACATGGTCGAGAGCCCCGAAAAGAACAGTGATTTCATTGCCGAAGTGCGTAAACTCGATGTCCCCATTCTTGTGCTTATAAACAAGATTGACCTTGCCGACCAGCAGGAGCTTGTGAAGAAGGTCGAACTATGGCATGAGCTTATCCCCGAGGCCGAGATTCTGCCCATTTCGGCGATAGCGAAGTTCAACGTCGATGTAGTCATGAGACGTGTCATGGAACTCCTGCCAGAGTCGCCTCCTTACTTCGAAAAGGACGCACTCACGGACAAGCCTGCGCGTTTCTTCGTGACAGAGATAATCCGCGAGAAGATACTTCTTCACTATGACAAGGAGATTCCATATGTCTGCGAGGCGGCAGTGGAGCACTTCAAGGAGGATGAGGGTAAGATTTACATCAAGGCAATCATATATGTCGAGAGGGATTCCCAAAAGGGAATCATCATCGGTCACGAAGGCTCGGCGCTCAAGCGTGTGGCTACTGATGCGCGACGTGATTTGGAGAAGTTCTTCGGCAAGAAGATATTTTTGGAGATATATGTAAAGGTCGACAAGGATTGGCGCAACAGCGACAGGCAGCTGCGCCGTTTCGGATATGACCAGAAAGATTAATAAGTAAGAGTATGGGAAATTTGGTAGCAATAGTGGGTCGTCCCAATGTCGGTAAGTCGACCCTTTTCAATCGCTTGACCGAGAGTAAGCAGGCGATTATATCGGATGAGGCGGGTACTACGCGTGATCGTCAGTATGGCCGTTGCCAGTGGTGTGGCAAAGAGTTCTCTCTTGTAGACACCGGCGGTTGGGTGCGCAATTCCGATGACGTGTTCGAAGAGGCTATCTGCGACCAGGTGACCCTTGCCCTCGAAGAGGCCGATGTAATCCTGTTTGTAGTCGATGCCATAAACGGTCTTACCGACCTTGACATGGAGATGGCTTCAATGCTGCGCCGTTCGAAGAAACCTGTGCTTGTCGTGGCAAACAAGGTCGATACGTATGAGATGCAGTACGGCACTGCCGAGTTTTACAGCTTAGGTCTTGGCGACATGCATTGTATCTCGGCTGCCAATGGTAGCGGCACAGGTGATTTGCTCGACAATATCATAGCGAATTTTACCAAGGAAGCCGAGGAACAACCCGAGGAGAATATCCCTCGCTTTGCTGTTGTGGGCCGTCCTAACGCGGGTAAAAGTTCCATTATCAATGTCTTCCTTGGCGAGGACAGGAACATCGTTACGAATATCGCAGGAACAACGCGCGATTCTATCCTGACGCGCTATACCAAGTTCGGTTTCGACTTCTATCTTGTCGATACAGCGGGTATACGCAAGAAAGGGAAGGTAACCGAGGACATCGAGTATTATTCTGTTCTCCGTTCAATCCGCGCCATAGAGAACAGTGATGTTTGTATCCTCATGATAGATGCCACACGTGGAATAGAGTCTCAGGACCTCAACATCTTCTCAATAATACAGCGTAACCAGAAAAGTCTGGTTGTAGTTGTCAACAAGTGGGACCTTGTAGAGGACAGGAGCGAGAAGGTGCAGAAGTTCTTTGAGAATGCCATACGTGAACGTGTGGCTCCGTTCGTGGACTTCCCCATCATCTTTACGTCGGCAGTGACCAAGCAGCGTGTCTTCAAGGTTCTTGAGACTGCAAAGGAGGTATATCTTAACTCAAAGACAAAGATTTCCACGGCCAAGTTCAACGAGGAGATGCTCCCGCTCATTGAGGCTTACCCGCCACCATCAACAAAGGGTAAGTATATCAAGATTAAGTATTGTATGCAGCTGCATGAGACACGCGTTCCGTCGTTCCTTTTCTTTGCGAACCTGCCACAGTATGTGAAGGAACCGTACAAGCGTTTCCTTGAGAATAAAATCCGTGCGAAATGGAATTTCCATGGAGTGCCGATGAATATTTTCATCAGGCAGAAATAGGCCGTAACGCAGTTTAGGCCAATTTCCCCCGCCTGAATATTTTCATCAGGCAGAAATAGGCCGTAACGCAGTTTAGGCCAATTTCCC
>JAFXGX010000074.1 GCA_017536695.1 Bacteroidaceae bacterium
ATGCAATTCTGGCAATTCTTTTGGTCAAATATAGTAGATGGCAAAAGCCAAGAAAAAGAGTTTGAGGTTCTTTATAATATCAATAAAGAAAAATATCCAAATCTAATGAAAACAATGTCAATCGCGTTTGAGTATTTCAACTATGGGGTACTGTTTATGTCGGATTTCAATAATAACAATTCAACAAAGTAGCATCACAGATTACATCGCACTTCTTTAAGTCAAGCAAACAATGGGAAACTATATATGATTAAATGTTTTGTATATAGACACCCAATTCTTGCGTACAAGTTCAACAATAATGCCAATAAAGCAAAAAAATTGGAAGGAAGTTAGGAGGAACCTCGTATGGCTACGGCGATGCTGTCAGACACTGCTATTGGTGCGCACTAAACCAAATTTCAGCAGGCTATAATTCACCACTCGCAAAAGAATTTGGGGATGCCCACGAGAATATTCCAAACAATGAGGCTAAAACGATGGATTTACATAATAACTCTGTTGGATACTATTTGGGCAACCAGGCCATTATCAATGGCTGAGATGAAAACGAACTGTTAAAACATGTAATAAATGCAGCAGATAATGGAAAGCTTAAGATTGGACTTTAGGACTATAATTTTTGCTCTTGCTATATTGTTTACCAGCTGTAGCGAAGATACAAAACGCGATATCTATTTTGTCTTAGACATGGTAGGCGTACTTATTCCAAGTGAAACAAGAATTGACTTGCCACTGAAGAATGAACAAACGGAAGAGGTCTTTTCATTTCAGGAATATTGCAAAGAGAAATACGACAGTATATTCTTGGTTTATCCATATTTCAACACGGAAAGAGAAGATTTTCTCAACCTAAGAATGTCAGATATATTAAGGAGAAAATGCGACAATAATACAAATTTTGATTCATTTTCCACGCTTCTTTTTATCAACAAAGGTACAGTTAAGGCATATTCCAGAATAAAGGCTGCTGATGCAGATTTTGATTCAAGAGAAGTAGAAGAACATTATATCTTCCCAATTGGCCAGAAGTTTATAATGGACAAGGAAAGGAATATTCATATTTACAACGAGTAGTACCAACATGTGCATAAGGACTATTCCAACTGATTATATATAGGGAACAAGAGTAAAATGTTGTTCCCCTTCTTTTTTTCCAGACTGTCACGACAAAGAAAACAGCAACATACTATACAAACAATCAACCTCACTTTAGTTTAGCCTCTTCTTTTGTCTATAAATGTTAAATTATGGGCAAAAAGTTTATAAATGAATCGTAATTAGATTGTTTTTAGTTATTTTTGCACATTGTATACTACTTTGAGCAAAAATGACAAATAAAAAGATATTCGGGGCTATGCTCCTTACAATACTATCTGTGCTGACATCATGTATCAGGGAAGAGGCTCCCAACGCCGAATGCGATATCATTGCAGTAAAGGCTACATGGCTCGAGTCAAACAAAGAGATTCTTTCAGGCAGCCCCATTATCAGCAACAACGATGTCATGTTCTATGTCAAGGAAGAGACCAGCATTGAGACACTCAAGCAACTTGACCCTGAATTCGAACTTACATACGGTGCACTCATTGTAAAGGAGAACAGAATTGAAGAGAACGGCACCCGCGGAATATATCTCTATTATCGCACAACATCAGAGGATGGAGCATGGAGCAAGACCTACAGGGTGTCCTTCACAAAACAGACTGTGATTGATGTGAATGCAGTCTTCGGCTTCGAAAATTTCGAACTTAACCAGCCTGCACCAAAGGGCAAATATAACGTATGGCACGAAGTTGACGCCAATGGTACAAGACTCAACTGGTGGGCAAGCGGAAATGCAGGCTTTAACTTCACTGGCAAGGGCAAGACTCCTGCCGACTTCCCGACATCGTCCGACTCCGCCGGTTTCAAGGGTTGTTGCATAAAGCTTACCACACGCGACACGGGCTCGTTCGGCAAGATGGCAGGCATGCCAATAGCAGCGGGCAATATTTTCCTTGGAGAATTCATCAGCGCCAACGCCATGAAGGAGCCTCTTGCTGCCACACGCTTCGGACTCGCTATCGCCCCGAGCAAACCTCTCACGCTTACAGGACACTACAGATATACTCCAGGCGAGACATTTACCGACAAAGCCAAAGAAGAGGTAGCCGGCCGTCGTGACACATGTGCCATATACTCTGTACTTTATGAGATAGACCCGGGCAACATCGTGACACTTGACGGTTCGAATGTGCTCTCGAGCGACAGGATTGTACTCGTCGCAGAACTGAAGAACCCCGGAGAGCCTGATGAATGGACAAGTTTCGAGATTCCATACGTACCGGCCAACGGCAAGGTCTTTGACTGGCAAAAACTTGAAAAAGGCGAATATGCAATAACCGTAGTCGCAAGCTCAAGCAAGGGCGGAGCATTCTTTGAGGGAGCAGTCGGCAGCACATTGTATGTCGATGAACTGAAGATTAACTGGGACAACAAGTAACAGGCAACAAGCAAACTGAGTAAGAGATGAAAAAGATTATCATAGCTGTTCTTGCATCGATTATAGCACTCTGTGCCCCTGCAAAGACAAATAAGATCAACGACAGAGACAAGAATCTTATCAATGCCGCGCTCCTTGGGTGGCAGATACGCCTCAGCGCAGGATACAATATAGGAGGTACTGCACCACTCCCCTTGCCGCGCGAGATACGCGGCATCGAGAGCTACAACCCTGGGCTTAACCTTGCCATTGAGGGTACTGTAGAGAAGATGTTCGGCAAAGGTGACTGGGGACTCCGTTGGGGAATAAGACTCGAGAGCAAGGGCATGACTACAAAGGCCGACACAAAGAACTACCATATGGAAGCATGGAACACCGACGGCAGCGGACAGGTTGTCGGTGCTTTCACAGGAAAAGTCAAGACAAGTGTAAAGAACACATATGTCACTCTCCCGGTTCTTGCCGTATACCGCATAAACGAACGCTGGAACGTGTCGGCAGGAGCATATGCATCGTACCTGCTTGATGGCGAATTCACTGGCGAGGCATACGACGGTTACATCCGTGACCAGAACCCCACCGGGGAGAAAGCCGAAGTAACAAGAGCCATGTATGACTTCAGCAACGACCTGCTCAAGTTCAACTGGGGTCTTCAGGCAGGCGGTGAGTTCCGGGCATACAAGCACCTTGCCGTTTTCGCTAACCTGCAATGGAGCATCAACGGAATATTCAACTCCGATTTCGGCAGTGTGACATTCCCTCTCTACCCCATTTACGGAACTTTGGGATTCACTTACTTGTTCTAAAAAGGAAATTACATTACAAACATAAATTAATCGCTTATGAAGAAATTTTTACTCACAATGGCGGTAGCGCTTACGGCAATGTTCGCAACCGCACAGACAAAGACCTACACCGACGCACTTACCGTTGACATCAACGGCGAGCCATCAGAACCACAGGAGACAACAATCAATGTAAAGAGCAACAGTGACGGGACCTATTGCCTCTCACTCAACAACTTCTCACTCGGAGAGATGATAAATGTCGGAAACATTGTCCTCGACAACATCTTGGCAACAGAAGAGGCCGGCATCAGGAGTTTCGCAACAAAGCAGACTATAAACATCACTGCAGGCGACGGAGATGCAGATGATTGGATGGGTCCGATGCTCGGTGACGTACCCGTTGATCTTAAGGGCGAGATGACAGAAGGCTCACTCTACTGCACTATAGACATCGACATGAGCGCATTGCTCGGTCAGGTAATAAATGTAAAGTTCGGCAAGGACATCAAGGGTACACGCACATACACAGATGCACTTGTTGTTACAATCAACGGCCAGTCAAGCGCACCCCAGCAGACAACAATCAATGTTGATGAAAAAGTTGACGGCACATATACATTGTCGCTCAACGATTTCATGCTCGATGGAATGCCCATAGGCAATATCGTTCTTCACGACATTACAGCAACAGACAATGACGGCGTGTTCAGTTTTGAAAAGAAGCAGAACATCACAATAACTTCTGGCAGCGATGACTCTGTTGATTGGGGAGGCCCCATGCTCGGCGAGGTTCCTGTTGACATGACCGGCAAGATGACCGAATACAAGCTCTATTGCAACATCAACATTGACATGTCGGCAACCCTTAATCAGGTAATCAATGTAAAGTTCGGCAACGAGGATGTAACAGGTATCGAGCAGATTGCAGGCGAGAAGGGCGAGAAGGTTATCTTCGATCTTACAGGCCGCCGCGTCGAGGCAATCACAGCCCCGGGCATCTACATTGTAAACGGCAAGAAGGTTATTGTGAAGTAATCTCTTTTCAGATAGACAACAATAAGGCACCACGTCGCAAGGCATGGTGCCTTGTCTGTATATCCACACTCCCTTGATTCCATCAGCGTTCCTTCTGCAGCTGTTGTCTATATTGAAAATTTTAGCGAAATTTGCACAAATGTGTCCTCTTTGAGGAATAAATTTCACAAAAAGACAAGCAAAAGATAATATCGGGGCGCTTTTTGCGTTGATATTGAGGATTATTGAGCAAAATGAGAAAGTGGTTACTCATACTGTTGTTTATTATCGGCACGTTCGCAACTGTACGTGCACAGTATGACGTGCACTTCACCCACTACTGGAAAATGCTCAACTTCTACAACCCTGCCGGAGCAGGAGCCGAGCAGAAGATGTTCGCCTATGCAGCATACAGCAACCAGCTGTCGGGGTTCGAGAACAACCCCAAGAGCATGCTCCTGAACATCGATGCCCCGATACCGTTCGTACGTGGCGACCACAACCTTGGTCTCGGAGCCCTGAATGATGATATAGGCCTTTTCACAAACCAGCACATATATATCAATTACGCCTACGGTTTCAAGCTCTTCGGCGGCAGACTGGCGGCCGGAGCACAGATAGGCATACTCAACAGCGCCTTCGACAGCAAGGATATCGAGCTCGGCGGCGAGAGCAACGACCCAGCCTTCCCGAGCGGGGCTGCAAACGGTAATACTTTTGATTTCGGTGCAGGAATACTGTATCAGCACAAATACTTCTACGCTGGTGTGTCTGGTCTGCACCTTAACGGGCCCACTATACTTATAGGCGAAAAGAATGAAATTGAGATAGCACAATACTTTAATTTCACGGCAGGAGGCAATATACCGATAAAAAATACGTTAATATCAGTACAGCCCTCACTGCAGGTGATGACCGACTTTGTCGCATGGCGTGCCGACATAACAGCCCGAGGCACATACGACTACAACGGAAAGCAGTTCTTCGGTGGCCTGACATACAGCCCCGACGTGTCTGTAACCTTCTTTGTAGGTCTGGAGATGATGAACATAACAGCCGGCTACGGATATGAGCTGTTTACTTCAGGCATCGGTGCAGCCAACGGAAGCCACGACATTTTCCTGGGCTACCAGATAAACCTGGACATATTCAAGAAAGAAAAGAATAAACATAACAGTATAAGAGTATTACAATGATGAAGAAAATAGTTTTTCTCTCAATGGTTCTTCTCTCATTCGCAGCAGTCTCATGCTTGAGCCCGCGCACAGGAATGAGCAACTCGCAAGGTGGCGAGGTTACCGGAATAAGCGGTACGGCTGTCAATGAACCCACTCCTTACGGTATGGTTCTCATCTCAAGAGGCTCAATAAAGATTGGAGATGAGAAGAGCGACTCGCTATGGGGTACAGGAGCGCCTTCAAAGGATATCTCGGTCGACGCGTTCTGGATGGATGAGACCGAGGTCTCTAACGCCAAGTACCGTCAGTTCGTGTTCTGGGTGCGCGACTCCATCATCCGCGAGCGCCTTGCCGACCCTGCATACGGTGGTGATGAGACATACAAGATTACCGAGGATGAGTACGGAGAGCCTATCACCCCTTATCTCAACTGGAAGAAGCCCATCCCCTGGAAGAAGCCTACCGAGGATGAGCAGCGTGCCATCGAGAGCGTGTACATCATCAACCCCATAACCGGTGAGAAGATGCTTGACGCCGCGCAAATGAACTATCGCTATGAGATTTACGACTACACTCAGGCTGCACTGCGCAGGAACCGTCTGAACCCCGAGGAGCGCAATCGCAACACCGATATCCCTACAAATTACGATGAGGTCGTGACAATCTCCAAAGACACGGCATACATTGATGATGAGGGCAACATCGTAAGGGAGACAATCAACCGTGCGCTCTCAAGCCCATATGATTTCCTTAACACATACATCATCAACGTATACCCCGACACGACTTGCTGGGTCAACGATTTCCCTAATGCCAACAACGAGACATACCTGCAGTTGTATTTCAGCCACCCCAACTATGACAACCATCCGGTTGTTGGAGTAAGTTGGGAGCAGGCAAACGCATTCTGCGCATGGCGCACCGAGTACCTGCTGAAGGGACTTGGCGCACAGGCCAAATGGATACAGCGCTACCGCCTGCCGTCTGAGGCCGAGTGGGAATATGCCGCGCGCGGCAAGGAAGCCAACCGTTTCCCATGGGAGCAGGATGAAACAAAGAGCGAACAGGGATGCTACTATGCAAACTACAAACCGGGCGAGGGCAACTACACCAAGGACGGCAGCCTCATTACATCAAGATGTGGAATATTCTCGGCAAACTCAAACGGTCTTTACGATATGGCCGGCAACGTAGCTGAATGGACATCGACCGTATACACCGAGGCAGGTATATTACAGATGAGCGACATTAACCCCGACCTGCGTTATCGCGCGGCAAAAGAGGACCCGTACAGCATGAAGAAGAAGACTATCCGCGGCGGTTCATGGAAGGACCCCGTCAAGTTCATCCAGGGCGCAACAAGAAGTTCGGAGTACCAGAACGAGTCACGCTCATACATAGGTTTCCGCTGTGTACGCAGCTATGCAGGTGCTGAGCGAAAGAGATAAAAGACTGTTTCAAAAGAAAAAATAGAGAAAACATATGAAAAAGGCTAAAGGTTTTATCAGAAGTATACAGGCATTCATGGACTCGGCGCGCGGAAAGACCGTGCTTAACTATCTGTACAGTTGGGGTGCCGCAATCGTTATTCTGGGTACCCTCTTCAAGCTCACTCACATGGCAGGAGCAAACATAATGCTCTTCGTAGGTATGGGTACCGAGGTCATCGTATTCTTCTTCTCTGCATTCGAGCGTCCATACGAGGTCGCCGAGGATGAAAAGCGCGAGGAGGCATCAACTGCACATGTGCCCGGTGGACAACCAATAATAATAAACGGCCCTATAGTTACAGGTACAGGTGTCGGCAATGGTACCATTACAGGCACACAAACCAATGATGATAATACTACAAGTACAGATACAGGCAATGTTACCATTATCGATACAGGACAGCACAGAGCTGAAGAAATAGAGCACGAGCCATACACACCGGGCTACAACAATCCGCAACCATCATATATTGGCGGTGCTCCGCAACAGTTCAATGTTGCCAGCGCCGAGAAGGTAAACGAGATGGACAAGGTTACTGAGGAGTATGTAGAGCAGGTACGCGCACTTAACGAGGCAATAGAGCTGATATCCAAGCAGACCGAGGCTCTCGGTCATAACCTTGAAGAGATGGAGACACTCAGACGCAACCTTACCGGCGTGAATGCAATATATGAGATTCAACTGCGCAACGCAAGCGGACAGCTCGACTCGCTTGACCATGTCAACGAGCAGACAAAGAGGATGGCAGAGCAGGTCGAGGAGCTCAATGCACTCTATGCCCGCATGATTGAAGCGATGACAATAAACACGAACCGTCAACAAATCTAATACGGAAGATAATGAAAGTCAAGAAACAGAAAGTCTCACCACGTCAGAAGATGATTAACCTCATGTACGTTCTTCTGATGGCGATGCTTGCCCTGAACGTATCTTCTGATGTGCTTAACGGTTTCACGCTTGTTGATGAGAGCCTCTCAAAGAGTGCCGACAACACCATAAAGCAGAACGATGTGCTCTACAACGCATTTGAGAGCAGCCTTGAGCAGAACCCCGAGAAGGTGCGCGAGTGGTACGAGCGCGCCCAAGAGGTAAAGAGGCTCTCAAACAAACTGTACGACTATGCCAATGAGCTGAAGACACGCATAGCCAAGAAAGCCGACGGCGAGGAGGGGAACTACACCAGCCTCAAGAACCGCGAGGACCTGGAGGCTGCCACATATGTAATGCTCGCTCCCGGCATCGGTGAAGGAGAGGCACTATACAATGCCATAACAGAATATCGCACTAAGATGCTTGAAATGGTGGACAACCCTGCACAGCAGGAGATGATAATGACAAGCCTAAGCACAGAAGTGCCCAACAGAGACATATCACTGCTGAAGAACTGGCAGGAGTATCACTTCGAGAACATGCCCGCCATTGCAGCCATAACCCTTCTCACAAAGATACAGAACGACGTGCGCTATGTAGAGGGCGAAATCTTGCACGCGCTGTCCAACAAGATTGATATGGGCGACGTCCGCGTAAACCAGATTCAGGCATTGGTAATCCCCACATCAAAGAACATCGTACGCGGTGGAAACTTCCAGGCGCAGATTATCCTTGCTGCTGTAGACTCGACACAACGCCCGCAGATATACATAAACGATGAGTTGCTCACATCCGAGAACGGCGAATACAGTGTACAGTGTAACAGGACCGGTGACTATACGCTCGACGGATACATGCTTGTAAATGACGGTTCAGGCTCACAATCACGCTACGACTTCAAGCAAGGATATACCGTTGTCGACCCCACTGCAACAGTAAGCGCTTCACTGATGAATGTATTCTATGCAGGTTACGAAAACCCCGTGAGCATATCGGTTCCCGGAGTTGCCGCCAACAGAATCTCGGCAAGCATATCATCGGGAAGCGGAAGCATCAAGAGCGACGGCAACGGCGGATATATTGTAGTGCCCACGAAGGTCGGCGAGGAGATAAAGATAGGTGTTACAGCACGCAACGAGGCCGGCAACAGCCAGAGCATGGGTGAATACTCGTTCCGCGTGCGCCAGTTGCCCGACCCGACACCATTCATCGAATACAAGGACAAGGACGGCAACACACAGCGCTACCGCGGTGGCAAGGGCTTGAGCAAACAGGCACTCATGAGCTCCAACGGCATTGTGGCCGCCATTGATGACGGCCTGCTGAACATAGGGTTCAAGGTGCTCTCGTTCGAGACAGTATTCTATGACAATATGGGCAACGCGAAGCCAATGATTTCGGACGGCACGAACTTCTCGGCACGCCAGAAGGATATGCTGCGCGACCTTGGCCGTGGCAAGCGTTTCTACATATCACACGTAAAGGCCGTGGGTCCCGACAAGGTCGAGCGTCTGCTGCCTACCACACTTGAGGTAATTATTAACTAAAACGAACAAACAATACAGTTATGCAATACATAAGCCGACTATTAATCATCGCATCGTTCCTGTTTGTGGCGCAGATTTCCGACGCGCAGCCACCTGCACGCCTCAAGAAGAATGCCAAACAGGAGAAAAAGGCAGAAAGTGCTGTCGCAGGACTCAGCGAGAGAGCCAAGAGCCAGTATCCTGGTGTAATCGTACCTGATGAGGTTGAGTGGAAAAGGGACGTCTATCGCGTGCTCGACCTTCAGAAGGAGGAGAACGCATCGCTCTACTACCCCGTAGAGCAGGTTGGCAACAGTATGAACCTTTTCACGTTCCTTTTCAACAATATAATAAACGGCAACATAAAGGCATACGAATATAACCTTGACGGATACGAGTCTTTCGGCGAAGAGAATCTCATTGACCTCAAAGCCATGCTCGATGACTACCGCATATACTTTGAAGAGAAGGATGGAGCCATTGTTGTCGGCAAGAGCGATATCCCGAGCGCCGAGGTACTGAGCTACTACATCAAGGAGAGCCACTACTATGACAACAGGACAGGAACCTACGGCAAGCGCGTAACAGCCCTGTGCCCAGTCCTGCACCGCAATGAGGAGTTCTCGTTCGAGGCGACAAAGTACCCAATGTTCTGGGTAAACTACGATGAGGTCGCACAGCAGCTTGCACAGCAGAAGGTGATGACAAGCAGCCTCAACAATGTATCGTCAATGTCACTGGATGACTATTTTACCAAAGGTGTATACAGCGGCGATATATACAAGACCGTGAACATGAGAAACCTTGCCATTGCACAGTACTGCAAGGACTCTACCGAGGTAAAGAAGGAGCAACAGAAGATTGAGCAGCAGCTCAAGGACTTCCGTACCAACCTTTGGAACACCAAGACTGTTGCCGAATTGAAGCAAGATTCGATAAATGCGGCTGCCGAGGCTGCAAAGGACTCCATTGCAGCGGCAGAGAATCCCGACAAGAAAGAGAAAAAGGTTACCCGCAGGGCAAGCCGTGAAAAAAAGACCGAGAAGGTAAAGAAAGAGAGTAAGCCGAAGAAACAGAAAGAATCGGGCGGAAACAGTGGAGCAGCAAAGGTGTCGGTACGCCGTACCCGCCGATAAGCATTTCGGGTGCACAAGCCACGAAATCCAACATTTTCACCGTTTTTTTTGTTTATTTACTTATTTTATCGTTTTTTTGTGACATGAAATAGGTATTGGAACAGCATTGTAATATCTGAACCGTATTCAATGCTGTTTTTGTTTAATAATTAAAAGACAAAGACCATGAAAAAACTTTTTGGAATTCTATTGACACTTGCACTCTTTACAGCAGCTCCTGCTGCCGCACAGTTCAACTGGGGTATCAAGGCCGGTGTAAACATCGCAGAAAAGCCATCTAACCTGAGCGACCTCAAGTCTGCAGCCAAAGGCGACGCTGGCTGGTATATCGGTCCTATGGCAAAGGTAACCCTTCCTATTGTAGGACTCGGTCTTGAGGCTAACCTTCTCTACTCACAGACAAACTCAGAGGTCGGTGGCGAGACAATCAAGCGCAAGTGCATTGACCTGCCTGTATATCTCCGTTACGAGCTCTCTCTCCCGGTTGTAAACAAATTCCTTGAGCCGTTCATCGCTGTCGGTCCACAGTGGAGCTGGAACATCGGTGACAAGAACTTCGTTGTAGATGCAATCAACGCAGTAGGCGGTGAATATCCGGCAGGCTACACATTACGCAGCAGCAACCTCAGTCTGAACCTGGGTCTCGGTGCAGTCATTCTCGACCATTTCCAGATTCATGCAAACTACAACCTTGCACTTGGCAGCACAAGCGACTACCGCAATGAAATTGACGGTGCTGTAAACCTGTACAAGAGCGTAAAGTCAAAGACAAACGTTTGGCAGGTATCAGTAGCATATATCTTCTGATATAACACTACCTTATATACATAAAAGAATCACTCCCCGCGGGGAGTGATTCTTTTATGTATATTCTCACAGACGCCTTACTGGACACGCAATCTTTGTCCCGGACGTATTATGGAACTTGCAGTCAGGCCGTTGAGTTTCAATATCGAGCGCTGCGATACTCCATGTTTCTTGGCAATGCGACCTATTGTATCGCCCGACTTCACCTTGTGGTACTTGGGCTCGGGACCGGCAACCTTCACCTTGCCGTTCTCGATATACTTTGAACCGGGACGGCGGTATACATAGCTGTCGCCCGTCACATTCTGGTTCTTGAAGTCGAAGAGCAGAGCAGGGTCTATGCACTTGCCGAGCAGGATTGTCTCGAAATGAAGATGCGAACCTGTCGAGCGTCCTGTATTGCCACCGAGACCGATAGGCTCACCTGCCTTTACATTCTGGTTCTCGATAACAAGTTTCTTCGACAGATGGGCATAGAGAGTCTCGATGCCATTGTTATGACGTATCACAACATAATGACCGTAACCACGACGCTGGTAGGCTGTAATACGCACCTTGCCGTCAAATGCGGCATATATGGTGTCACCTCTCTCGACCTTTATGTCAAGACCATTATGCACACGTCTGCGACGGGGACGGTAACCGAAGATATCGGTAATCTTGCGGCTGGTGGTAGGCATCACGAAGCCTGTCAGGTCTATCCTGAAGGAATCGGGCAGATTCGTGGTGTAATGTACTCCGCTGTTCTCCCATTTGGGATACATGTCCATTGAGGGCACCACATACGACTCGTTCAGGAGCATGGTATGCAAAGCCATCGAATCGGTTCTCTCCATCGGTTTACCTGCGGGAACCTCCTCTACAAGCATGTCCTGCGCGCTCGCTCCAAGGCTTGTGGCAGCAAGCAGCACTGCAAAAAGTGTTGATTTGATATATTTCACTGTCTTATTTATATTTCTGGCTCTCCTCGCCACCATATTCGAACTTTGTAACGGCCGACTCATAGTCATAGAGCTCGCCTGGAGCGAAGAAACGGTTAATCTCTACAAGAGCATTCTCTACAGAATCGGACGCATGGACAACATTCTGCTCGCCACTCATTGAGAAATCGCCACGGATTGTACCTGGAAGAGCCTTGCGTGAGTTTGTCGGACCGACAAGCAAACGCACTGTATCAACCGCCTCAGCACCTTCGAGACAGCACGCAATGATTGGAGCAGCCTGCATTGAAGCTTTCAAATAGGGGAAGAATGGGCGCTCTACCAAATGAGCGTAATGCTCGTTTACAATCTCATCGGTCATAAACATCATCTTCATGCCTACAAGTCTCAGACCCTTACGTTCAAAACGAGTAATAATGTCGCCCACAATACCACGCTGAAGGGCATTAGGCTTTACGAGAATAAGTGTTTTTTCCATGTGATTTATAGTTAGGTTATAAGAATCGGTCCTTATGTAGGCCAAACAAATATACGCAAATTCGTTACTCGTTTAAAGCAACAACAGAAATCCAGTTTCACAAACTTACCTTCAATTGAGCGTTATTCGGTTTTACTTGCAAATACATTTCAAGCACAAATGACTTACATACAACGCATACGGCACAAAGTCCATTTTTTCATTTTGGCACAAAGATACTTAAAACTTGCGAAAAAAAACATAAATCCTAAGAATAATGCGATTGCAAGTATAAAATGGTGGAGATTAGCGTTTTCCTGTGATTATATAATTTTGTCAAATATATTTTATAACTTTGTAAAAATAAATAATTTTTATTTCGCAACGTTAATCCTTATTGTATAATCATGGACTTCATCTCATTAAGAACTATATCCATAGTGCTGACAATTCTCTCGCTCTTGGCTTTCGCAACCATATGGTTTAGGAATCCTATCAAAAGAGACCGTAGGCTATATGCAAAATCAGGGTGGGGTATCTTTCTGTACTCATTGGCATTTACCTTTTGCATCCTATTCACAATATGGTCTACTGCGGAGCTATTTAAGGTTGAAGCCGGGGATATTGTCGCCGATGATTCAAATCTCAATGGCATTAACAAAAATCTACAGACATTATGGACCATTATTTGTCAGTTTACCGATCCTGGAAATATTGTCCAATCAAAAGAAAATGGACATTGGGTTGCCTTGACATGCGCTATTACTGGCATAGTGTGTCTGTCAGGTCTGCTTGTGTCATCATTGGTAAATATGGTTTCGCATAGAAGTCATAAATGGAGACATGGTCTGGTAACATACAACTCTCATTTTAGCAACTACGTAGTTATAATCGGAATAAATGAGCAAACCGCATCAATAATAAGACAGTCACTAAATAGGCAGGGTGTTGATTTTGTACTGATTCAAACAAGAAAAAATGTCGAGGAAGCACGCTTGGCACTAGAACTCAAGATGAATGATAATCTTGAAGACAAGATTGTCTTTTATGCTGGTGAAAGGACATCTGCTGAAGATTTGGGCAAATTAAGGCTAGAGAAGGCAGTTGAGGTTTATATATTAGGCGAAGAAGTTAATTATAACGGTGAAGAAGAACACGATTCTTTCAATGTGAACTGTCTTGAACACATATCCAACTACATAAAGAATTATAAGAATAAGAAACATAATTGGAACAAGCGCATTAGGGTTCATGTAAACTTTGAATACCAGAGTACATTTACATCATTCAAGGCAACACATGTATACCAGAAACTAGATCGCGACATCGAGTTCGTCCCGTTCAATGTTCACGAAATCTGGGCTAAGAAAATCCTCGTGGATAATTTCGCAATTATCCCGGCTGGGAAAAATGGAGAATTCAAGGTACAGAGATACAATCCTATTGACACTTTTAAGAACGACCAGACTGGTAAACGACAAGGGATATCCAAAGATTGCAAGAAAAGTGTTCATCTTATTATTCTCGGAATGAATCAGATGGGTACAGCATTAGCGACACAGGCCGCCCTCTTATGTCATTTTCCGAACTTTTCAGCGAAGAACAAAATTCGCACAACAATTACCTTTATCGATGACCATGCCAAAGTGGAAGCCGATTATTATACAGGACGATTCGCAACATTATTTGAATTGTGCAGACACAGGATTGTCATCTGCGACAACAAGTACAAGACTGACAGTCTACAAAACAACAGTCCTGCCAACAGGGTCGGATATCGTTTGGATATGCCATTCTTTGACCCTATGTCTGAAACAGACAATAACGGAACCGGCAAATATGATTATCTCTTGGGTAGCCAAGATACAAAAAGAGAAAGTTTTCTTGACATTGAATGGGAGTTCATCCAAGGTAATATAGCTTCCCATGAGATTCAGAACTACATCACTGATATTGCAAAAGACAAAACCAAGACTACGACAATTGCGATATGTTTCAATAATTCTCAACAGTCTATTGCTTCTGCCATGTATTTGCCCGCAGAGACCTATAAAGAGGCTAATCAGGTACTGGTGTACCAAAAGAGTTGTTTTGACCTCATCAACGACATTGCCAGTGGCGATGTAGAATGGAAAAGATATCCCAATTTATTCCCATTCGGGATGATAGAGAGTTCATATACAGAGAATCAGTTTGACAATCATATTGCGAAACTTGTTAACCATATGTACAATGGTGAGTTGACCATGGATGAAGACCTGCTCAAAGACATAGACAAGACATGGGACCAGCTTGGAATTGTACAAAAGTTATCCAACATTGACTTTGCCGATTCCATACATATAAAATACAGATCAATGGGTATCGGTAATCCATACGATACAGAGGTATTGCCTGACAATATAGGCCATATGACATGCTCGGAACACCTCAGATGGACAACTGAGCGTTTGATGACAGGATTCAGATGCTTGACAAAGGATGAGCAGGAACAATTCATAAGGAATTCCTCCATTAGTTCTGGAGAGATGATTCAAAGTAAGAAAAGGTATGTCCGCGAAAAAAGAGCACATCTCAGTATATGTTCAATGTCTAGATTACCGGAAGTCGGTGATAGCGCCAAGACCGATTATGATGAAAAACTGATAAGAAGTCTGCCCGAAATACTGAAATTAGCAGAATGGGTCAGCATTCTTCGACTCTCGGATATAAAATACAAGAATTCCCAGCATGTGAAATATCTGCGTGATTTCATAGCAGATTCTACGAACAAAAGACTATGCTTCCGCTTCATCAAAGGAACATACAGCACTCATAAACAGGCAGAATATGCTTTCTGGATGGCCCAGCACCCAGTAACCGTGAGACAATGGAACAAGATTATGGGCGGTTTGGAACGACAGACTTGGGTAACCAGTACATACAGAGACATCAAATCCTATTTTATTGGTGAGATGCCAGTTGTCAATGTCTCTAAACAAGATGTGGATGATTTCCTTGATATCCTTCGTAAAAGAACAGGCTTGAACTTTGCACTGCCATCAAAGGAAGAATGGTTATGCGCAGCACAACAGTCTGTTGCAGGATGCAAATGTTCACCACATGTAAGTATGAAGGACTCTCCTAAACATTCGCCCGCAAGGATCGGCAAATTTAACAGAATGCCGAAATCAGCAACGGGAATATATCATATGCTAGGAAATGTTTGGGAATGGACAAGTGATGAAGATTCCAACAACCGTTTTGAATTTTGCGGTGGAAGTTGGAGATTCACTGAACGAGAAGCGACACTGGACCAAGACTATTGGCACAGTTCCTGGAAAAAAGAAATGAAATCAGATGATCTTGGTTTCAGGCTAATCTGGAAATTTAATATTGAACGTCTTGGAAGAAGGAGTATTCATGAAATACTTCACCACCACAGGGATTCCCGAACCAACAATATTGGCCTTATCGAGAAATGGTTTAACAACGGCAGAGACTTAACAACCAATAAGCTAAGGAGCAGAATGGTTCTAATAGAAGCCGGAAAGTTCATAATGGGTGCCAATGAGAATCAAGACTTGACAGCAGATAAGAATGAAAGGCCAAGACATATAGTAGAGATTCCTTACAATTACTATATGTGCGATATCCCCGTCACTCAACACCTCTGGAATCTTGTCATGTCCGAACAGAAGAACCCATCAACAAACAGACTTTCAGATAATCTGCCACAAACTGATATTACATGGGATGATGCAATGGCTTTCATAGATGCTCTCAACAAGATGAGAAACGAACTGTCATTAAACCTGCCGGAAGAAACGGAAGAAATGGTATTCCGTCTGCCAACAGAGGCTGAATGGGAATATGCCGCCAAGAATGGACACCTTATGACCGAAACATTCGATAAGGCATCATCAGTCATTCCTAGAAGGGTTAATCTCAATGGGAATGAGGAAGATTGTGACTACAAGGTAAAAGATATTGACTATAACCTCTACTCGGGAAGCGATACGGCCTCTGATGTAGCATGGTTTGATGAACCAGTAGTCAAGGAGGTCGCACTGAAGAAACCAAACAGCTTAGGTATCTACGATATGTCAGGTAACGTTTGGGAGTGGTGTCATGATGTCTACTATTGGGATATGTACGAAAACACCTACGGAGGTAGCGTTTCCAACCCGTTAGCTCCAGAGGACAATGGATACAATGCTCACGTATTTCGCGGTGGCAGTTGGAAGTCCGCCATGTGGGACTGCCGTTGTACCAGAGCGAATTTCTGGATAGCATCCCACAAGAGCAATGATCTCGGATTCAGAGTTGTGTTAGGCAAACCTATAAACATAAAGAACTGCAATAAGGAGATTCTATGAAACACTTACTCAGACATACAGACACAGGACAACCATTCAGCGCCACTACAGAGAAGATGAGCTATAGAGAGCTGACCAAGACCATTCTTCTTTTGGGCACACCACTTATTGTAGGAGAACTTGGAGCTATTGCCCAGCAGTTTGCTGATACCATGATGGTAGGTCATTATGGAACGAATGAATTAGCCGCTGCAGGTTTTGTCAATAGCATTTTCTATTTTGTCATATTTCTTACCTTGGGCATGTCTTATGCCTCTACTCCACTTATTGGGAGTGCATTCGGGAAAAAGGATAATGACAGCGTTTTCCGCATTTTTGCAGGAAGTATCATTGTAAACCTTCTGGTAGGCATGTTCTTTGTCATTCTTCTTCTACTTGTCTATTTCAACTTGGAAACGCTCTTCTTCAACTCCGATTCTGACCTATTCCATCAGCCATATGAGATTCTGGATTTGTCAAAGAGTTATTTGTTAATACTAACCATTTCTGTTCCGTTCATGACAATGTTCTATGCATGCAAGCAATATCTTGACGGTATAGGAAATACACAGGTATCAATGTGGGTAATGCTTTTTGCCAATATACTTAACATTGTACTTAACTGGTGTTTGATTTTTGGACATTGTGGTTTTGAGCCTATGGGTCTTTTGGGAGCAGGTTTATCAACACTCATTTCAAGAGTGGCACAGCTTTTGATAATCATGTTTGTGGTATACAGAACCGATACGGTAAGAACTAGAATAAACAACCTGCTAAAGAGCCATCTAAGACCGACAACAGAAGATCTCCGGGAACTGTTCAGATTAGGAATACCCATCAGCATTCAGTTAGGTCTTGAGATAGGAGCTTTCAATGTGTGCGGTATCTTCATGGGATGGTTAGGCACACTGCCACTGGCCGCCCATCAAACGATGTATACGATTTCAACTCTATGTTTCCAGATTCTTTACGGAATCGGTGCAGCTGGGACCATTATAATCAGTCATTTCTATGGAGTAAAGGCATGGGATAATATAAAGAGAACAGCTAATACAACTTTTATAGTAGCTCTAATATTAGTAACAATTCAGACCATTGGAATACTCGTATTCATCAAACCATTGTCGGCATGCTTTACCAATGATACAGGAGTCATCGAATTGATGTATCTAATACTGCCAAGCTTTGTAATATATCAGTTTGGAGACTGCACACAAATAGTCTATGCCAATGCACTCAGAGGAATTGAAGACACAAAACCATTGGCATACATCGCTGTTTTTGCATACATTCTTGTATGCCTTCCACTATCCTATCTTATTGCATTTAAATTTGGATTTGGAGTCTCAGGAGTGTGGATGGGTATTCCAATAGGTCTATCCTTGGCCGGACTGCTCTTCTTTACAAGATTCAGAAGAAAGCTAAAAGTTTTAATGTCCAAATGAGGTAATGGCAGCGTTCATGAAAGGATTCCAAAGCACTTCAACACAGAACGATATTGTTATCAATCTACTTGCAAAAATGATAGGTTCCACTTAAGAAATGAATATTCATTTCTCATGAAATCGCTCCCCAGTTCCAGTTCTTCATGTTCTTTATTGTGCGCAGACGCTCCCACAGCACCTTATATTGAGGCAGATTACGCTCAGGGTCGGCATTCACTACCTCGCGTGCCACCTCGCGCACGTACTGCAGGAGCTGTTCATCGCGGGCAAGGTTCGCAATCTTTAGGTCAAAGGCAATTCCGCTCTGCTGCGTACCCTCCATGTCGCCGGGACCGCGCAGCTTGAGGTCGGCCTCGGCAATCTCAAAGCCGTCGTTGCTGGTCGTCATTATCTCCATACGCTTGCGGGTCTCCTCGGAGAGCTTGTTGCCGGTAACGAGTATACAGTACGACTGTGAAGCTCCACGCCCCACCCTGCCACGCAACTGGTGAAGCTGAGACAGTCCGAAACGTTCGGCATTCTCAATTACCATTACCGAGGCATTCGGTACATCCACACCCACCTCGATTACCGTCGTTGAGACAAGCAGCTGTGTCTCGCCCGACGCGAAACGACGCATCTCCTCATCCTTCTCCTTGGGTTTCATCTTGCCATGCAGCTTGCTGAGCCTGTAGTCGCAGAAGATGTTACACAACTGCTTGTAACCGTCCTCAAGGTTCTTGAGGTCCAGCTTCTCGCTCTCGCTGATGAGAGGATAGACCACATAGGCCTGTCGCCCCTCCTGTAGCTGCTTGCGTATGAAGGAATACATGCTGTCGGCGCGGTTACGGAATATGTGCGTTGTAGTGATTGGCTTACGGCCCGGGGGCAGTTCATCGATGACGGAGACCTCAAGGTCGCCATAGAGCGTCATGGCCAACGTACGGGGAATAGGTGTCGCTGTCATGACCAGTATATGAGGCGGGATATTGTTCTTTGCCCACATCTTGGCACGTTGAACCACGCCGAACCTGTGCTGCTCATCAATGACTACAAGGCCAAGGTTGTAGAAGAGCACATTATCTTCGAGCACGGCATGAGTGCCTACGAGGATGTCAACCCCGCCGTCGGCAAGTGCCTCGAAAAGCGGAGTACGCTCTTTCTGCCTGGTGCTGCCTGTAAGCAATTCCACCCTGACAGGCAAGTCACCGAGCATGCGGCGTATGGTGGCAAAATGCTGCTCGGCAAGAATCTCTGTCGGCGCAAGGATACATGCCTGATAACCGTTGTCCTTGGCCAGCAGCATCGACAGCAATGCGACAAGAGTCTTTCCGCTGCCTACATCGCCCTGCAACAGGCGGTTCATCTGACGATTGCTGTTGACATCGGCACGTATCTCACGCACCACCCTTTTCTGCGCCCCTGTAAGCTCGAATGGAAGGTTCTCATGATAGAAACGGTTGAACATGTCACCAACCTTTGCGAAACGGTGCCCAAGATAACGCATCTGCCTGTCGCGTGCATACTGGAGAATATTGAGCTGTATATAGAAGAGCTCCTCGAACTTCAGCCTGTACTGAGCCAGCTGCAGTTCTTTAGTGTTCTTGGGGAAATGTATTATCCGCAAGGCGTCATCGAGCGACATCAGCCCATGCTTGCGTATGATATCATCGGAAAGCGTCTCGGGTATTTCCGCTGTGAGCAACCCGAAAAGGTTATGTACCAGTTTAGCCATGGCATTGGAGTTCAGCCCATGGCGTTTCATCTTCTCGGTAGTATTGTAATAGGGTTGTAGCCCCATGCTGCTCAACTGGAGCGTGGAAGCATCGTCAACGTCAGGATGCGCGATATTTACCCTGCCGTTGAACATCGAAGGCTTGCCGAACACCACATACTGCGTGGCCACTTTCAGACGGTTCTTCACATACTTGATACCCTTGAACCAGACAAGGTCGACAAATGCCGTACCGTCGGTAAAATGAGCCACAAGACGACGTCCTGCCCCCTCGCCCAGCTCTTCGAACGAGCGTATCTCGCCAAGCAGCTGCACATGCTGCAGATGACCGCCAAGCTCATTTACCTTGTAGATGCGGCTGCGGTCGATATATTTATACGGGAAATAGTACAAAAGGTCATACAGGGAACGTATGTTCAGTTCCCCGCCGAGGATGGAAGCACGCTGCTCGCCGACACCCGGAAGAAACTTTATATTTCTTGTTGCGGTATCCAGCATTCCATCAAGGTTCTTGCAACCAGCATATCGAACGGAGTTGTCAGCTTGATATTCTCCCTGTTGCCCTCAACAGCGACAACATCCTTGCCCGAAGCCTCGACAACCGATGCATCATCGGTAAATGTCTCGACAAAGCGTTGCTCATATGCCTTGCGCAGGACAGAGAGCTTGAACACCTGAGGGGTCTGCACAAGGCGGTAACGGTCGCGCGGAACCACCTCGGTCACGCCATCGGCACCGACAATGTGACGCAGACTGTCCTGAAGGTCAATCATCGGTATTGCCGCACCATGAATCCACGCCTCGCGGAAACAGTCATCAATGACCCTCTGTGACACAAACGGGCGCACGCCGTCATGCACACCTACAAGAGCCTCATCAATGTCATCCACCTGGGCAAGACCATTCTGTACCGAGTGGAAACGTGTTGCTCCACCCTGTGTAAGCAGTAGAGGAACGGCAAACTCATACTGCCTGCACATCTCCTTCCACAGGTCGAACTGCTCGGCAGGCAGCACAAGCACCAACTGCATGGCAGGGTCTATTGCATGCAGACGCTCGAGAGTAACCATAAGCACCGGTTTGTTCCCGATTACCTGAAACTGCTTGGGAACCTCTCCCCCCATGCGAAGGCCCTTGCCTCCTGCCACGACTATAATATATTTTTTCATAAACGATTCTTTACATTATTGACAACGACGCCCACAGCAAGCCCATGAGTGCCATTGCTTAAGATTAATTACAGGCCATAGCAGCCCGTTCCGCCTCAGAACTGCATCTGAGAGCGCAACGTTGCCACCACCCCGGCACCGCAGAGACGTTCAACGACAGCAAAGCCGAAGTCAAAAGAGACACCGGGACCGCAGCCGGTAATGATGTTACCGTCCTCCTGGACTGGAGCGGCGGTATATTCGGCACCGAAGAGGTCACCCTCGCATCCCGGATAGCATGTAGCCTTGCGACCCTCAAGGATTCCTATGCGGCCGAAGACCATAGGTGCTGCACATATCGCAGCAAGAAGCATCCCCTTTGCATTGGCATCGACAAGTGCAGCGCGCAATGGCTCATGAGCCGACAGATTGTCAGTACCCACGCCACCGCCGGGCAGCACCAGAGCCGAAGCGTCATCAAACGACACATCCTCATAGAGTGCATCGGCAACAACGGTGACACCTTGTGCCGAGATGACCTCGGCGCGTTTCATTATAGAGACCGTCACAACCTCAATGCCCGCACGACGCATCACGTCAACGGGAGCCAATGCCTCGACGGTCTCGAAACCGTCGGCAAGGAACAGATATACTTTCTTCATAATCAATAATTCATTTTAAACCTGAATGTTATGGTACCATTCTCATTCTCAGTAAGTTCAGAGACCTTGTTGAACCTTATCTTCATAGCCTCCTTCTCGGCAACACGCTTGAGTGTAACAGATGTAGTCCTTGCATTGGCACTCACCACCTGACCCATAGGGTTCACGGTCACATGAACGACAACAGTACCCTCTTCCTGTACAGGAATCTTCCTGTTCAGTTCGCCAACGACCTTACGGTTACCAACACTTGCCTCAATGCCGTGTCCGTTGCCCGTACCTGTTTCAAATCCTCTGTCGGTGCCACCTTCTTCTGTACCCGAGTTACCGACACCGTCATTCTTGCCTCCTGAGCTGCTTATCTGCCCCGACTTGCCGAATGAGCCTGCCACAGACTTGGCAATCTTCTCCTTTGCCTTGCGCTCAGCCTCTTCCTTGGCCCTTTGTTCAGCCTCATCGGCAGCCTTGTGCCTCTCTTCCTCGGCACGTCTCTTGTCAGCCTCGCTCTGAACCGGTTTCTTATCTTTGTTTACGGACTTTACGGTGTCTACAGGAATGCTCTGCTCATCCCTCTGTGCGATAAGAGGCTCTTCTACAGCCTTCGAGGGGGTATTCTGCGCAGATGGCACCTCTTGCGGCCTCTCAGCGGGAACAACCTTAGCCTCGAAGAACTCCTCACCTGCCACATCCTCGACGGCACCCTGCATCTCAATGTTGCTCTTCTCGGGCTGCGGCGGAATCTGTTCCATTACCAGCAGATAAAGCAGAAGCAGCACCAGTATGTGAAATACCGCTGTACCGATGATTCCGTATATCTTCTCTTTAGAAAAATCCTTCATCACTTTCTATCGGGTTGGCGCGTAGCAAGCACCATCTTGAACTCGTTATCATTTGCAATGTTAAGCACCTTCACAACCTCGCCATATGGTATTGAGACGTCGGCATACAGGGCAACATACATCTCGTTGTCCTTCTCGCGGCATTCGAACAGGAACGCGGTCAGCTCCTCATGACCGGTTATCTGTACAGGTTCATCCTTGTCCCACTGGACAAACATGTTCAGTTCCTGGTCTATTGTCACACGCGCCATCGGTTTGGCGTGTGTCTGCGCCTTACCCTCGGGCAACAGCACCTTTATCGCATTAGGCGCAACGATAGTCGATGTCAGCATGAAGAATATCAGCAGCAAGAAGATGATATCCGTCATCGATGACATTGAGAAACCATCAATGGCCTTTGTCTTTCTCTTTATCATATCAACTGTGTTTATTCCTGTGAATTGCCATTCCTTATATCAGAAACAATCTCAAGGAAGGATATTATATCCGCCTCCATAAGGTTCTGGGCCTTGTCTACCCTTGCCACAAGATAGTTATAGGCAAAAATTGCTATGATACCCACGATGAGACCGCCCACTGTCGTGACCATGGCCTCATATATACCGCCTGAAAGCAGTGACACATCGATGTTGTTGCCGGCGTTCGACATCTGCCAGAAAGCCTGCACCATACCTGTCACCGTACCCAGAAAACCGAGCATAGGAGCAACGGCTGCAATTGTAGAGAGAATAGGAAGGCCCTTCTCAAGAGCGGCAATCTCAAGTGCTGCATTGTTCTCGAGCACCTGGCGTAGAGAAGGCAGGTCAAGATTGGAATCCTTCACTCCTTTAACCAGGATGCGCGACATCGGAGTGTTCATTCTCTCACAATAGTTCATCGCCGACTTCGGGTCGTTGTCACGCAGATTGTCATTGATGCGGTCGAGTAGATAAGGATTCTTCTGCATCGCCTTGCGCAATGTCATGAAACGCTCCACGAAGATGTAGATACCCAATATTGACAATATCGCCAATACAATCATAATCCAACCGCCCTTGACGGCGAGGTCAAGAATGTTCAAAGTCTCCTGTACAGGCTCTGCAACCTGTGTGATAACCTCCGCGCCAATTACTTCCGCGCCTGTTACCTCCGCGCTTACCGCCTCAGCAGCGGCTCCAGTCAAAAAAATCATAGTCAGTATTGTTTTAATTATTTTGTCAGACATTTCTTGTAGGCGGCAATTGTCGCTTCAAGACCCATGTAAAGGGCATCGCATATAAGGGCATGCCCTATCGACACCTCATCGACCCATGTGATTACATCGGTAAAGTACTTCAGGTTCTCAAGGCTGAGGTCGTGACCGGCATTAAGACCTATACCAAGCTGTTTCACACGCTTTGCCGTCTCGAGGAACGGCGCAATTGCAGCCTCGGGATTCGTGGGGTACATATGGGCATAGGGGCCCGTGTAAAGCTCAACACGGTCTGTGCCCGCCATTGCCGCATACTCGGCCATCCTGGGGTCGGCATCGATGAACACCGAACTGCGGATGCCTGCAGCACGCAGGTCGTTGAGGATATCGCGCAGGAACTCCTGTTCGGTAACAGTGTTCCAACCACTGTTCGATGTCAGCTGGTCGGGCTTGTCAGGAACCAGCGTCACCTGTGAAGGACGCACCCGCAGCACCAGGTCCATAAAATCCCTTGTAGGATACCCTTCGATGTTGAACTCCGTACGCAACACAGCCTGCAACGCAGGAACATCATCACGTCGTATGTGACGTTCATCGGGACGCGGATGGACAGTTATTCCATCGGCGCCGAAGAGCTCGCAATCCTTCGCCACCTTGATGATATCGGGATTATTCCCGCCACGGGCGTTCCTGATTGTCGCCACTTTGTTGATATTTACACTAAGCTTTGTTCTCATAATCAAGCACCTCTTACCGCTGACAAGCCACAATCCATGCAACTTATCAATATTTTTTTGCAAAAATAGCACAAATAAAAAATATTATAATATAATTTATCTTAATTTTGTACCCCAAAGGGTAGGAATATCAACCACTCCCATGACAAAACATTCGGGCAGGCACGATGTTTAACGACAAGGAACCGACTGCCGCATAAGAAGTAAGAAAAGGATTATGAAATTTGCTATTTTCGGGAACAAGCACCAGATAAAGAAGTCAAGAAGCATTGAGCAACTGTTCAATGCAGTCACCAGTCATGGCGACACCTTCGCCATAGACAAGCCATTCTACGAGTTCCTTCAGAGCGAGGGTCTCATGATTCCCGAGCCCGAGGAACTGATTGAGGACAACAGTTTTTCGGCCGACATTGCCATAAGTTTCGGAGGCGACGGAACACTGTTGCGCACAGCCAGCCGCATAGGACGCAAGGAGATTCCCATCCTGGGCATAAACGCAGGACGGTTGGGATTCCTCACCACCACCTCGAACGAGGATATCGACTATGTCATCAGCGTAATACACAAAGGGGAATACGACATCGAAAGACATAACATCATCGAGGCCATCCCAGACGGGAGAGGACTCAAGAACTACCCTTTCGCCCTCAACGAGATTGCAGTAATGAAACATGACAGTTCATCAATGATGACACTGGAGGTCACGCTCAACGGCAAGGACAGGATAACATATCAGGCCGACGGACTTATTGTGGCAGCTCCGTCAGGTTCAACAGGCTACTCGCTGAGCGTGGGCGGCCCCATCATAGCGCCAGACGCCAACGTGCTTGTGCTTACCCCCATCGCGCCGCACAGCCTGAGCACAAGGCCGCTTGTAATAAGCGACAGCAGCGAGATTGGCATCAAGGTCAGAAGCCGTAGCGGCAACTACCTCATAGCCCTTGACGGACGCAACGAGAGTTGCGAGGAAGCGACAACCATCACAGTGCGCAAGGCCGACTACAAACAACTCATAATACGCCGCCGCGAACACACATTCATACAGAACCTGCAGGAGAAACTCATGTGGGGAACGGATGTAAGAGAGTAAGATAGTTACGACTACCTTGCACGCCTCACCCTCACCGGCAAGAGCAGTGCAGCAGAGTGACTGAAGCAGGAACCATTGCCATAAATGAAAGGTGTTGTGCCCACGGCACAACACCTTTCATTTATATACCGGCACTCAGTAGATGGAATCAATCCTCCTCAAAGACAATGGTATTGCCCGAAAGCAGTTCTCCCAACGTACACTCGGCGCTGAAGGTCCTGTCGGTAGACCAGCTATAGGAGACTCCGCCCCATAAACCGCCAGACACTCCGGTACACTCCTTGTCGGTAAACTCCAGCCTTACAATGGAATTCTCGTCACATCCCTGCGGAAGTTCACTTGCAATGCCTGCCGTGACACCCGTCTCATCTATTGATATATCACCGACATACACACCGGCCAATGTCACCCTCACAGTCTCCGTACCGTTATTATGCAACTTCTGCGGATAGACATTTACCGTTGTATTTCCACCCCAGGTCCTGTACTGGTATGTATTGTAAGGCACAGTAACCTTATGTCCTGTGGCAATCGACAGTATAAGCCTGTTCTTCAGCTGGTCTATGCCCCTGTCGAAGTAGTCATTGTCCACATACACCATTGTAGCATTATTCGAGCAGTTTGTAAGGAAATTGCACACAAAGGAGACCCTACCATCACTCTCCTTCACCGCACTCTCATACTCCTCTTGAGTAAGTTCCTTCACAAACCCGTACTTTCCGTCGCGCACCTCGGTAGAGATATCCTTGCCCGCTACAGGATATAGCGTATTCTCTTCACTGCTTATGAAGAAGCGCAACGGGAAGAGCGACACCGGGATACCGCTGGGTATGGTCACCTTTATATCAACATGCGCATTCTGCTCCGAGGCAACCTCCTCGGGTGTAACCTCAACCGACATCATATAGGGAGTACGCAGCACAATCTCAATCTGTCGTTGCAGCCCCCCTGCCGCGAATGTTATCGTCTGGCTCTGCGCAACAGGCGATGGTTCTTTTGGTGTTACAGTAACCTTGCGCCACCCCTTATGAGGCTCGGCACTCTCATCGCTCCCGGCAACAGCAGCCTGCGACTCAAGCACATTGCCCGCAGGAGCAGAGACAACCACATCGGCATTTCTTACCGTGCCGACCTGTATGTCGGGAATATATTTGTAATAGACATCCACTGCACTCTTTTTTGTAAGCACAAGATAGGTTGTCGAGACGAACAGGCGGCCCACACCATCCGATATGTTGGTGTACTCCTTTGCCACAGCGTCACCACCGATGTTGTTGCTTGCCGGCTGCCTGATAGCCTCCTGTGGAGTGTCGTAGCCACCGCCACTTACAGAGTTTACATTCATCTTGAAAATGAAATTGCGCAGTAGATTATAGTAGACATTGGCACCTGTTCCTTCGTCATGATAAACGAAATCGAGCTTGTAGTAAGTCTCGTCGCCACCCTTGAAACGTCCCCTCAAAAGCATGCTCGTAGGCACAGCAGCCCTTCGGTTGCTTCTCTCATATATGTATGACACAGGTATCGTTCCATCCTGTGCCGGAACAAGCCACTTGAGTTCGGTGTTCAGCAGCGTACCGTCATCATAGGGCTCGTTGCCCTCGTACCCCTGCCCCTTGTAAATCTCCTCGTATGTACGGCACGAATAGTTCCCGTCTTCGCCACCTATAAAATTGGCAAAAGAGCCCATTGAAGGGTTATAAGGAGCTACCGTGCCCCTTGTGGGAACATTGTACAGGGCATAGCCTGTAAGTTCAAAGTTCGCCTTGGCCTCATTGCTTATCACAAGTTCAACCCTCGCATAGTTCCTGAGCATGGGCACACGCACCAGTTCCCCCTGCATCTCCTCGTCAATCCTTGGCACATTCACGCATGCCCAGTAGGTATCGTGGTCGGCTCCGTCGGCAACAAGACGCCCAATGAGCTGTCCCTCCTCGCCGAATCCCATTGTGAGGCCGGGATAGTTTCCTATCAGGTGTATGCGCCTTGCATCACTTGTCTTTGACAGCGACGCACCGAACTCCCAGCAGCCTGTTTCGCCGTTCCACTGCGGAGCGGTATTGTCGGCACGTACGAACTCATCAAGATAGTACACACCACCCTCTTCAACGAACACCGCAAGGTAAAGGTCATCGAACTCCAGCACCGGCTCGGCAAAAGAGCGCGTGGCAGCCGCCTGTGTACCCGGCAAGTAAAGCCCCAGCCTCAAGTCCACCTTTTCCTTGTCATCGGCCGGCCATTCCAAATCCCCGTCATTGCAACCTGCAATGAACACAAGGGCAAACAGTGAATATATTATGTATAGAATACGTCTCATAATAAATGAATCATTTACAGTCCACCGGCCTTGTCTCCCAAGGTATATGTACTGCGGTTACATTTGTCCTGCCAGTACCACACGTCGTAAACACAGCGCACCGCAGCGCTTGTCACCTCGCCCGCGGCAGGCACCTGCACCGAGCCGTCCCTTGAGTTTACCACAACAGCATTGTTTGAGCTCCAGTACTCGGCATCCTGTCCATAGCTGCTGCTGCCACTCACATAACCGAACAGGATAGGTATCACACCTTTGGCCGAAAGACCAACAAGATACTCCACCTCGGCCTGTGTAGGCACTCTCCAGCGCCCTGCCGGATAGCCGTCCTCCTGGTAAGTGGCACATCTGCGCTCCGCATTTACCTTTGAGACGTCGGATGTCACGCCATAAGAGGATGCAATCATGAAACGGGGCGAAATCATACTCTCCGTCCTGCCGCCATCCTCGGTGGGGTGATAATACTTGAGGGAACGGTTATTGGTATCGCCGCTGTATTTCATGGTAGGCTTGTTGGTTGCAAGACTTGCACCACTGCCCCATGTAAGATTGTCGACATTGACTGTACGCGGGTCACCTATAATGTAATCGTCAACAGTAAGGGATGTTACCGAAATTATATAACGGTTAGGGTTCTTGTTGCCGGCATTGGAGGAGATGCCGTCGGCCGAACCGAACATTGTTCCACCGCTGTTGACATACATATATCCCTTATTGCTGTTGTAGTTGTTAGGGCTGTCCACATAATTTGAGTTCAGTTCGGCAGTAACAAGAATCATTGGGTTCTGCACCACCTTCACGTCATCGCTATAACGGGTATCGCCATCGTGGTGCACATTGAACGTTATGGTGTATTGCGTGTAGTCTGCATTGGCGCTCATGTCATTGAGCAAGGCATGCTCAACATATATGTAGCTGCGGTCATCACCATCACCGCCCGTCACATTGTGCACTCTCAGCCTCAAGGGTCTTGAGCCCAACCTGTTCTTCGAGTCACTGCTACTGTTCACCTCATATATTATATCACCGTTTGCATCAACGGTGTACGATGGCGATGCCACACTCGCAATGGTCTTCACCTCGGCAATGGTCTGGTTTGTATCGTCCCATTTGACAACAATATCGGATATTCTCACCGGATGGCTGCTGAAGAGCGGTATCTCGTAGCTCTCGCGGTTGTGCAGGGTGATGTCGGTCTCGTCCACCACAAGATACCTGAGATTGTTGAGGTCGGCATCGGTCCCGGTCTCTGCATTGGTAAAATCCCTGGTCATTCCCCAGTCGAGAATCACATAGCTGCTTGGCAACAACACCAGAGGCGACTCCTCCTCGGGGCTGCCAAGCACCTTAATCTCCTGGTAAATCCTGTAATAGGTATTACGTTTTATGTATGTACCCGCAGCATTCACATTGGTCTCGTAATAGGTAATCATCCTCTCGGCAGGGTTCTCCTTCTTTGTCCACTCCACCACAAGCATGAAGTGCGTGTGAGAGTTCTCGTCATTCTCCCAGTTCGTAGGGTATGTATAGAACGGTACACGTGTCGTCAAACCGCCGTCGCCTGTCTCACTATCGATGCTGAGTGCATTCAGGTTGAATATATCCCTTTCATTGTCGGCCTTGTATATGTACTCATCAGGTGTAGTTCCCAATTTAGTGCGGCAGCTTCCTCGTCTCAGCGACAGGCGCATGCTCGACTTGTCGGAGCACCACACCTCACCATAGTCATCGGTCACCTCATCGGCCACACCCTTTATCACAAGGCTTATTTTCGATGCCACACGCTCCACCTTCACGGTACCCGACAGGGAGAGACCGTTGCGGGAAACGGGAGCCCATCCCTCCATCACAAAACTCTCCTGGACGGCAGGGCTGTACATGCCATCTGCGCTGTCCACCACCCTTTTCCTGAACCCGTCGGCATAGAGCACCGTGTTCTCCTTTAGCGAAGCTACGCTCATATCCCCGGCCGGCAATGCGTTATCGCCGTCTGCGGCCGCAGGGCGGTTCGCTATCACATAGGCATCGCAGGCAGTATCGGTATCCTTCGGGAAAAGCGCCTTGAAACTGCTCAATGGCAATGCCACTGTCAGTTCGGCGGTGTGTGTCGCAGGGTCGTACTTGCTCACCTGAATAGCCTTTTCTACAAACAAGGGTTGCTCGCCCGCCTCAATGCCGCCCGACTTGTAGAGAAAAAGGTCGACACTCTTTATGACGTTCTCGTTCAGCTCATCTATACCCGTATCCGTAGCTCTTGTGCCGCTCCTTGTGGTGCGCCCCAACTGCAATGTCAGTTTCACTGGCATATCATTGCCCGGCTGCAAGGGTTCATCCTCCACACACGAGGAGAATATCCCCAGGCATAGAAAAAGCATTGAAGCCAATAGATATATGTTAGTCCTTGTCATAGACACTATTTATTGATATTCTGTACTATTACATAGTTTCTGTCGCCACTCAAAGGAGTGAGGATATCCACGGGAAGTATCATACCGTTAGCGTGAACCACGAACATAAGCTCGGCCTCGTTACTCACCGATGTAAGGTTATCCTTTGTTGCATGCACGCGCAGCGTAACATCCTCGCCCACGGCACCGTTGTTCTTTAGGTTACCATTGACATCGCGCAACTCAAATGCACCCGGGTCACCGTTCTTTGTACGGAAGATGGCGAACCATGTACCACCGAGCGGGCTGGATATCCTGAACTTGAACTCGGCGGGTTGCGAAATATCTCCAAGAAGCACCACCTTGTCATCGTCAATTCTCTCATAAGTACCGCCGGTCCATGCTATGCGGTCCTCGCGGTCAACGGCAACGGTGCTGCTGAACTCGTTGGTAAACTCCACGAGTTCCCATGGCTGCACCTCGGCTACAAGTTCAACCGAGCCGCCCGGCTCAATCACAAGCCTGTACTTTATATATTTGTTAATGCCCCATTTCTCAATGCCTGCAGAGTATAATGGAAGCGCAACCGTGTGCGTTGTAATCTTTGTTGCTCCGGCCGTAGTTGTGCTCAGCCTGTATACCATTGTCAGTGTCTGCACGAACTCGCTGCTGCCACTGCCGTACAGCAACTGCGGCATCACGTAGAGAGCATCGTCAATCTCCCTTTCATATGTGTTGGCAAGGTGCAGCGAGGCATTGTTCACCTCAATGCCCGAGAGATACTCGCTGTCATGCACAGCCCCTACGGGGAACTCCTTGGTATTCCACACCTCAAGGTCATTGCTCACCCAGTTGTTGGCAGCACCTGCGGCAACGACATCGGCATATCCGGTCTCGCCGCCATGTGTAAACTGTATATCGCCCTTGCACCTTATGTTGTCGAGCCTTATCGACACTACATCCACGCTCCATGTTGTGGCACCGTCCTGCACTGTCGACAGCCTCACCGTAAAGCCAAGTTTCGTTGTCGCATGGCGGAACAGAAGAGGAACGCGCCCACCGGGAAAATCCTCGTAACCTCCAATGCGTTCATCCGAGAACATGTGGTCGGTGCGCCCGTCCAGCGTGCCGCTGAACGCATAGCCATCATAAGGCATCTGTGGCACTGTCACCTCCATTGCAGCAACCGCAGGGTCGCCCACATAAGGTGAGTAAGCCGCAAAGTGCGTATCTCCCTTCATCCAGTAGTACGACTCCTCTGTAGTGCACACTGCACCATCGAACATCACCCTCACGTTATCCATGAACAGGTTGCCACGGCCAAGCGCAGTCTCGCAGTCGGGGCTGTAGTGCGAGGCAAAAACACCGAACTCCGTTCCTGCATAATCCATTACATCGCCCGATGCCCTTGTAACATCAGCCGCCCCGAACTCGAAGCCCAAAGGCATATCGTGCTGCAGCCCGCCAACGTTCTCTTCGTAGCACGACGACAGTAGCGGCAAGGCGCATAGAAGGCACATGAGCCATGTGCAACGGGACAGTGTCTTATCGCGGTCTGTTTTCATACTCATTCATCCATTTATGCGGCACAAAGCCATCATCAGATGTCGAACCTCTTGAGCACATCGTTGTCGGTGTATGCCGACGATGCCGTAAGGTTCAACACATACCTGTTATATTTGCCGGCGCTCCACAAGTCCACAAAGACGGGCACCTCAATCCTGCGCCCCTGTTCCACTATTTCACCCTTCTTGTCGATGACATCCACAAGAAGCACCACCTTGCTGTATATTCTCTGCCCCATGAGCATTTGAACACCCACACTCTTGGCCACACGCCCGGCCACAAGAGGCTCGCTGCAGAACTCAACGCACATCTCCTCGTCATCCGGCTCCCAACGCGGGAATGGCAACGAAGCAAAACATCCCTTGTACTTCACGCCGTCGACAGTGAGGCTTTTTACAATTATGGTACTGTCCGACACCGAGCGCACACAGAACTCCACCTTTGACAATGCATGCACAAAAGGAAGCACAATGCAGCCTTGTGTGTTGTAGGCAGTGCAATCGGCAATGGGCCCGGCGAACATAGGCTGTATGCCCGATGTCGCATCGAAATCCTCAATAGTAATACCGTCCATCAACGAGAAACCCGATGCAATGCCCCCGGGTGCAACTGCAAAACATGTAAGATTGTTTTCCCGTGGCCACTCAACTGCCGGCACGGGCACCCACTCCTCGCCATTGAACTCCACACTGCAACCCTCGGCCAACGGTGCAGCATCGGCCGCATTGCTATCCCAACGCTTGTCCCCCGGCAGAGCAAAAGCCCACACCGTGAAGGGCTCGTCTGCGGGATACACACCTTCAAAGGCACGCGTACTCGCATTTATTGCCGGGCTGAAGGATAGCTCCACA
Organism: Bacteroidaceae bacterium; assembly: GCA_017536695.1. Taxonomy (GTDB): domain Bacteria; phylum Bacteroidota; class Bacteroidia; order Bacteroidales; family Bacteroidaceae; genus HGM04593. The sequence goes on from JAFXGX010000074.1 coordinate 32,955, forward strand.
GCAGGCCATACCGCTCTCTCCTCATCGGTACACGCAAGGAGAAAGAGAGAGAAAAAAAGTGCCGCTAAACTTCGGGTAAGTGTCTTCATAGTCAATGGCTGCAAGCCGTTTTTCTGTTTTTTGCGGGAAGAGCAACATAAAAAGAGCCGCTATCCCATTTTGTGACTATGGAGGGTTTCAATCCTCCATAGCCTGAAATTTTTACTTTGTGTGGTCAATATCCCATGAACCATTCTGAGCGCCCCACTCCTCAACATCGAAGTCGAAGGTAATCTTCTGGTTCTCCTCAAGAGGGTTGATATTGATAATGTAGGTAATGTTCTTGTTCATTGCCCAGTGCTGAATGTTTGCAGCAATATCCTTCAATTGAACTGTTTTTTCGAAAACCTCTGTAACAGCAGGCTGATCGTTCAAGTACTCGGTAAGAACTGTATACTTGATATAGAGTTCCTGACCTTTGGTCAAGTCCTGAGGAAGCACAAATTTAGATGTCGCTGTCTCGAAGTTTGTCACACCACCCAAAGTCGGGTCAATATTTGCACACAAATCATGGTCTGCAGTGACTACATCCCATGTACCATCTCCATCGGTTGCATCCCACATGCAGTCATTGCCACCATTTGCAGCTGTCCAATCCTGGTCAAGAGTAACGTTACCATTAATGTGAGCCTTACGAACCTGAAGGTCATTCAAAGTTACAAGACATCTTGTAGCGTCATTGAAACGTGCTGTCTGCTGTACGCGGAAGTTCAGTTTAGCCATAAGGTGACGGAGAATCATCGCTACAGTACCGCTGTTCTGTGTAACAACCTCTGTTGTCATTGCATCGGTCATGTGGTTTGCAATGCCGACAGGTGTAGTAAATGCCATTGTTGTCTCGCCGCCAGCAGTTCTTACCGGAGCAGTGAAATAGCTTTCATCGATGGTTTCAACAGGAACAGCTACGAAATCGACATTATCGCCATCGGCAGGATAATAATAGCTTTTGCCGCTTGCGAAAGTCTTGTTCGCTGCATCATACACGTCACCGTTGATGATAGCGTTGTTAGTACCTGCTTCCCAAGCCCAGATTGTCACCTTGCCATCGAAAGGAACATCAATGTCGTGCTCGGCACGGGTCTGTGCAGTCTGCGGAGCCATTGCAAAACGAATCTCCTTACCTCTCATAGCATCGTCGAACATCTGTTCGTCGTTTGTACAGCTTGCAAACATCAAGCCTGCAATTGCTGCAAATAAGAAAGTTTTTTTCATAACAAATAAATTAAAAAAGTTAAACAAATATAGTGTTTTTTAATCACTTTCCAATTTCTATCTCGCCAATTTGCTCGTCCCATCCCTCGACACCGGGCTTGAAACCGCCGCTCTCGGGCTTGGGCAGCACAATCTCCTTGTCAATGAGCAACCAGTGTTTCTCCCTTGCCTGGGGAGTCCTGAAAATTGAGTCCATATCAAGCGTCATCTCCACGCTGTTGCCGTCATGGGTGAGCACATTGAAGGAGATATAAAGCTGGCTCTCCACGGTGGGTGCAATGTGGTCGGGGCGCTTGCCAAAGGTATTGAACACGGCACACAGGACATCGTTCTCGCCGGCGCGAATGCGCGCATCCACACTGCGGTACATCTCGAAATAGGTTCCGGCATAAAGGCCAAACTCGGGCTCGCCCATACCGAAACGGTTTGAAGGAGCAAGGTCGGTAATCATTGCCACGGCATTTGAGGCATACTGCCCGTTCACAAGACGCAACTGTATATAATAGGTATCGATGATGGTGCGTGCCTCGGTGGTTATGAGATACTCGTCGTTGACACTGGGGATGGACACCTCTTCGCGTGCCACGAACAGATGGTCGGGCTCGTAGTAGAGAACAGGCTCGGGTGCATCGGCACGGCTTTTGAACCTTGTATAGATGTTATCGGCAATCTCTGATGTGAAGGCCTCAAGGCTACTCTTGTAGTTCTCGCCGCGCACAAGCGTAGATGGAGTGTCGAAATTATAGCACACCATGTCATAGGAACCGGGATTCACGAACACCTTACCCTCGTAGTAGACCCTGCCGTCGGCATCAATGCCACCCCTTGTGATGAATGCCTGGGATACAGCCTCCTGCGTGTCGCGCTCGTAGAACATTACACGGAATATGTCCGGCATACCCAAAGAGGGCACTATCCTGTCGTTATATATGCCACAGGTGACATTGGCAATGCTGTCGGTGTTCAGCACCACACGCACCCTCACCTTGCCCTGGTCCTCGACAAGCGGACGGCGCTCGCACGAACATAGAAGGCATAGAAGGGAGAGGAAGAGGAACTTAAGAATCCTACTCATGCGCACCTCCCCTCCTGCTCTTATAAGTAAACCTCAAAGGAAGCACAAGCGACACCTCAACCTTTGTGGGACCATAATAGCCCTTGCGGCCCCTCTTATACGGGTCGCGCACAAGTTCCTCCCAACCCGGCGAAGGGTTGTAGTGACGATAGGCAATAGACGCATATCCCGCCGATACCGAGAACTCGAGATTGAAATACTTGCCAAGCGGCATCGAATAGCCATAGGTCAGGCCGGTTGACCAGTACTCGCCCTGATAGTTGAATTCACGCCGATACTGCAAATCGAACTTCGCCGACATCAGATACAAACCGGCAAAGTGCCCCCTGAGCAAGTTGGGCTGCTTGCCTTTCTTGAACCAGTAGCGTCCCTCGACACCCATCTGCCACACCTGGAAAGCCCATTTGTTACCACCATGCCACCACGGGAAAAGGTCCTCGAAGGCAATGGAGAAACGACGGCCCAACGGCACCTCCACCTCAAAGTTCAAGGCTGTGACAACATCATAGAGCAAATTGGTTTTCAGCGCCGCAACCATCACCTTCTTTCTCTCGACCGATGTCTGCTGCAGGTCAATGAAGGACAAGGTATCGGGCAACTCAATGGGAGGCAGAGCGAACTGCTCCACTGCCTCGCGGCTGTAATAGAGAATACAGAACATCGAGTTTCTTATGCGCGGATAGTATTTACGCAAAAGGTACTTGTATGTCGGCAGGCGGTTCATGCGCCACTTCTTGGTAGCCATGTTCACATCGGCATCAATCACGGCATAAATCTGCTGCTTTGCCTCATCGCTGAGAGCGGTATCGCACTCCACATACCAGCGCAGTTGCTCCCACGACTCTCCGTCGGGGTGCACATGAAGTTTGCCGTCGAGCTCGGGGAACTCACTCATCACATAGTTGCGCATGGTAGCGGCACGTCTCTTTGAGAGGCGTACATTGTATTCATAGGGTCCCTCGGGCGATGACTGCGAGACAATGACAACCGAGTCGATATATTCCAGGCCTATACTGTCAATTATGCGGGCAAAACGTGCCAAAGTTGAGTCATTGCCCATGTAACCCATATCCAGCTGGTGCTTGTCCCAGCGGAAATGGACCTCAAGGTCAACAATTCTCTTATGCCCGCCGGGGAGATATCTGTATCCGGGTTGGGAAAGAGCTGCCAAGGAAGAGAATAAAAGGAGTATTATGTAAAGTACTTTGCGCACTTTCAGTATACCATGCATATCTGTTTTTATTTCCATGCCTGGCCATTTTTCAAGACTCGGGCAAACAAACATGCAAAGGTAGAAATTTGTTGATAGCTTGTCAACACTTTTTAACTAAATAGCATCACAAGAACCGGCAAAAAGCGAAATTGTACAAAAAATCTTTGAAATTGTACAAAAACAGCAAAGTACAACACATTTCAGATAGATGACAACACCTCCCTCAGATGCCACACGGGGGCATCCTTGAGCAACACACGCTTATCGCCGTTGAGCAGATAAAAAGATGGCATTGCCGGCAGGTGATAGAGACGGCCGTCGATGATTTCGGAGCCGGCATCATGTACATCGAGCCAATTGCCCGGCATAAGCGTGGCACACTCCCTCCACAGTTCGGCATCGTCATAGGGATAGACCGAGAGGACAAGCAGCCCCTCAGAAGCAAACAGCGGGTCGGCAAGAAGCGAAGGCATCATCTCCCGGCATTTGTCGCAACCAGGGTCGTTGAACACAAGCAGAATTAGCCGGGCATCGAGCGAATGGAGCGTTCCAACACGGCCATTGCGGTCGACGAAACCAAAATCGGCAGCCACTGTGCCCGGCCGGTTACGGGATATCATGTCGAGCATGTAACGGGCACGGCCCGACAAGGCCTCGTCACTGCAACTTGCAATGAAAACGGTGAGAAAATGCGCATATACGGCATCGTTGCGGAATGGGGAGTCGGGATTGGCAAGGTAGTGGTCCACTGTAGCATGACACCAGCTGCGCGATGACTCATGAGCCGAAGCCTTGCCATAGAACGAGGCAACGGCATTGGATGCCGTTGCAGAATCGGCATATTGAAGAATGTATATGAAGTTGGAAAAGAGTTGCTCGCCGGCATCGCGGTTTTCCTGAGCGGAATTTGCGAAGTCATACCCCTCCCACATGGCAGCGAGCCTGCCCGCAAGCGTCTCCGACACAGATGGCAAAGTGGCAGCCTGCGCCCCCTCCACAGTACCTGCAGCATCACTTTTTGCAGCCGAGCCACCTTGGCAAGCAAACAGCAGCGACAGCACTGCAACAAAAGAGAGGGAACTGAGCAGTTTCATCAGTGCAATACGTGTGCGCTCACCGCCCGAAAGCACTACGTTCCTTCGCTGCCTGTTGCTGTTGTTATCGTTGTCCATCATACACATCTTCTCTGCAAAACTATCAAAAAAGAATCTCCTTTCAAAGGATTTCAGATGAATTAATGCAAAGTTGAAAGTTTAATGTTTAATGTTTAATGTTTAGTGTTTAATGTCTGATGTTTAAAGTTTAGTGTTTAATGTTTAGTGTCTGATGTTTAAGCCTGCTGCTTTCTCCCTTACTGTTTCTTCATAATCTCCTTTGCTTCTTCATTGCCCGCTGCTGCAGCGTCGCGGTAGAGTTCCTTGGCAAGGCGTTTGTCACGCTTTACTCCCTTGCCCTCACGGTAGCAGTCGGCAATCAGACAGCCCTATTTAAAGCATAAAAAGGGATTTTTGGCAGACCAACATGTACATGAAAAAAATCAACGGACAGGAGAATGCCCTGTCCGTTGATAATCAGAATAATAATCGCTCTTTTACATCAAACCGCGTCTTATTATCCAGCGGTAGGCAATAGGGATGATGAACACGTTCAGGAATGTCGATGAGAGCAATCCGCCAAGCACGACCACTGCCATTGGGCTCTGGATTTCGTTGCCCGATGCCGAGCCGTTCATAATCATAGGTACAAGTGCCAGTGCCGAGGTAAATGCAGTCATGAGAATTGGTGTCAGACGGTCGGCCGAACCATGCAGCACAGCCTCATCGAGCGACACACCCTCGTGGCGCAGATGCTGGTAGCGCGAAACGAGCAATATTCCGTTACGCGTAGCGATACCGAACAGCGTTATAAGACCTATGATTGCGGGGATGCTCATAACTGCCGATGTAAAGTATGTAGCCAATATACCGCCGATGAGCGCAAGCGGCAGGTTGAGAAGCACGACTGCCGAGAGCGTCGTACTCTTGAACTCGCTGTAGAGCAGCACGAACACCACCAGGATAGCTACCAACGTGGCGAGCCACAATGTGCGCGATGCCGAATCGGCACTCTCGAACTGGCCGCCGTACTCAAGACGGTAGCCCTCCTCGAGCTGCAGGCTCCTCGCAAGATGCTCGCGGACACGGTCGACGGTACCTGCCACATCGCCGCTGGCGATGTTCGCAGAAACGACGACCTTGCGCTGCACATTCTCACGGCTGATGCTTCCGGGGCCTCCTACAGAGACAATGGATGCGATATCATCAAGCGCAACCTTTCCGTCGGGAGTGTCTATGAGGGCACGTCTTACGCCCTCCATGCTCTCGGTGTAATCCTGGTTAAGACGTATTATAAGGTCGAAGCTACGCTCCTCCTCATACACACTGCCAACCTTCTTGCCTGGGAAAGCCGCCTCGATGAAGCTGTTGAACTCCTCCATTGTAATGCCATAGAGCGCCAACTTCTCACGGTCGGCACGTATCTGCAGCTGCGGAGTCTCCACCTGCTGCTCAACATTCACATCGACAACCTCGGGGAACACTGCAAGCAACTCCTTTATCTCGGTACCCTTGCGGAAGAGCGTGCTGAGGTCGGGGCCGAACACTTTTATTGCGAGGTCGGCCTGTGTACCGGACACCATATGGTCAATTCGGTGTTCCAGCGGCTGACCCACTGATGTTACCACACCTGGTATCTTGGACAGACGCCCACGCACCTCGGCAAGGAACTCAGCCTTGCTGCGCTCGCCAAGAACGAAGTTCACATCAATCTCGGCGCCGTTAGATGTCTGCGAGTGTTCATCAAGCTCACCGCGTCCTGTGCGGCGTGCCGTACTGGTAACCTCGGGCACGAGCAGAAGCTCTTTCTCTATGGCAGCACCGAGTCTGTTGCTCTCTTCGAGCGAAACGCCCGGACGCGACACGGCTGCAATGGTAAGCGCATTCTCATTGAACTCGGGCAGGAAGCTGCGTCCCATCTGCGTGAAAAGGAATATGCAGAGCGCGAACAGCAGCATAAGAGCCCCGACAACTGGCTTTGCATGGGCAAGCACCCACTCAAGCGATGAACGGTAGGCACCGAGAAGCCTCTTCTCGACCCAAGTCTTCTTTTCTATCCTTGTAAGATACTTCTCTCCCGAGAGCAACAGTTTGCAGAGCAACGGTGTCACTGTCATCGCCACAATGAGCGACATGACGAGTGCTATAAGGTAGGCTATGCCCAACGGCTTGAGCATCCTGCCCTCAAGACCGCTCAGGAAGAAGAGAGGCATGAAGGTAACCATGATTATGAGCGTGGCATGTATGATTGAGGCACGTATCTCCGAAGAGGCTTCAAAGACAACCTTGAACGAAGAACGGCGCTCCTCTTTGGGCAAGGCATGGTTCTCCCTCAGGCGCTTATACACATTCTCCACGTCAATGATGGCATCATCCACAAGGGAACCGATGGCAATACACATACCGCCGAGGGTCATTGTATTTATATCCATCCCGAGCAGATAGAGCACAATCACAGTGCCGAGCAATGACAAAGGTATCGCCAGCAGGGAGATGAACGTTGAACGCAGGTTGGCAAGGAAGAGGAAGAGGACAAGAATGACACATATTGCACCCTCGACCAGCGAACGGCCCACATTATTGACCGATGACTGTATGTAATCGGCCTGACGGAAGATTTCGGTGTGCAGCGTCACATCCTCGGGCAAAGACCGGGCAATCTCCTTGAGGTTACGTTCGATATTCTCGGTCACACTTATTGTATTGATTCCCGGCTGTTTCGATATCGAGAGGATTACCGCAGGAGCAGCATTGAGCGCTGCATATCCCTGCTTTACAGCCGGTGCTATGACCACATCCGCAACATCGGCGACACGTACGGACACATCGCCCACGACCTTGACGACAGTGCTGCCAAGCTCATCGACATCATTGCTGCGTCCCATACCACGCAAGTTGTACTCATTACCGAAGTCGCGTACGACGCCCGCTCCGATATTCACGCACATTGCGCTCGCGGCAGCCTCGAGTTCGGCCATGCTGACGCCGTACATCTCCATACGCACAGGGTCGGCAAGCACCTGGTACTGCTTGTAGTCGCCACCTATTATGGTAACGTTAGAGACACCGCCTGTCGCAAGTATGGCAGGCTTTATTATCCACTCGGCAAGCGTACGGAGCTCCATCATTGATGTAGTCTCGGCCTGCATGCCTATGAAGAGAATCTCGCCCATGACACTCGACTGCGGAGCGAGCATAGGCATCACGCCATCGGGGAGCTGGCCCGCAAGAAGACTCATCTTCTCGCTGATAATCTGACGGGCACGGTATATGTCCATACCCCAGTCAAACTCAACCCACACGAAGGAGAAACCCTGCGAAGAGGATGAACGCACACGGCGCACATTGGTAGCGCCGTTCACTGCAGTCTCGATGGGGAATGTCACAAGACGCTCCACCTCCTCGGGGGCCATATTTGAAGCATCGGTAAGTATTACCACCGTAGGCATAGTAAGGTCGGGGAAGACATCGACCTCGATATTCTTCGCGGAGTATATGCCACCGATGACCGTCAACACGACTGCAAGCATCACAAACAGCCTGTTGTTCAACGAGTATCTGATTATTCTGTTCAGCATAGCGGTACGGTATTAGTGAACATGCCCTGCATGGGGGTCAAGAGCCGCTGCGCCCTGTGACAGCTTGAGTGCAACCGCACCCTTTGTCACAACTCGCTCGCCGGCATCAAGTCCCTTGGCTATCTCGACTCTCATGCCGTCGGTTGAGCCAACCTCTACAGCACGTTTCTCAAACGAGATGGGGTTGTTCTGTACAAAGACAAAGAAGTTGCCCATCTCCTCGACAAGCGCCGTACGCGGCACTGCTACCGCATGTCCGCTGCTCTTTGAGACAATATACAGCGTCACGATGCTACCCGGAACCACGCCGTCAATCGCTGCAGCGGTAATTGTCACTGGCAGCATATTGCAGCTGTTTGCCGAGCTGCCTACTGCAACGACACTGCCGCCGAGAGCATTCATGGAGAATGCCTCGCCCGAAGGCAACACAATGTTGACATCCTCGATATTCTGCAACTGCTGAGCGAAGCGTACAGGCAGCTCGGCTGCAATATTCACATTGCCGTCCGACTGTATTGTAGCTATTGGAGTTCCAGGCTCCACATAGTCGCCGTTTGCCACAAGCAGCGATGCGATGTAGCCCGCCTTTGCTGCCTTGAGCACAACCTTGCCATCTCCGAAGCTGCGTTTCATGCTCACAAAACGTGCCTCGGCCTGCTTGAAGAGAGCCTCGGCAGACTGGAACTCACGCTCCGAAACGACCATCTCATCAAACAGCAGTTTCTTTCGTTCATAATCGGCCTTCGCAAGAAGATAATTGCTCTCGGCCTCGGCAAACTTGACTGCCGCATCGTTGTCTGTCACGTCGCCTCCCTCAAGATAGAAGAGCGGTTCCCCTGCAGCAACAGCCTTGCCCTCGACGACATTACCCACAAACTGCACCTTGCCGCTTGTAGCCGCAACTACAGTCGTGAAATTGGATGGAACAGCCGCAACCTTGGCAGCGACCTTCACTGCACCGCCAAAGTGTGACTCCTTGACGACAGCCGTTGCAAAATCAATCTTCCAGCTCTGCTCCTTGCCGAATGCGATATCGCCCGATGCACCCTCGGTCTGCTCGCCATGACCGGCGTGCGCATGACCGGCGTGCATATGCGCGTCATGAGAATGAGTGTGCGGATGTGAATGGTCATTCTCATGAGCATGCTCATGAGAATGGGAATGGGAGTGCTCCGCATCGTGTGAATGGCCTTCGCAAGAGGCATCCGCCCCATGCGAGTGCTCCTCGGCATGGGAATGTCCCGAACATGACTCGCCATGGGCATGACTATGCTCGGCACCCAGTGCCATAACATCTACATGGAAATGAGCCTTATCGCCACCTGCATCAAAGGAGATTGACGCCGCACCTGCACTCTTGGGAACCAACTTGAAGTTGAATATTCCCGGAGTGGAAGATTTTGCAACAGCTGTCTGGGCATTCTCGCCCACCTTCAGTGTCGCCTTTACCTCGCTTGCCGTTGACGGCTTGAAATCATTGAGAGCAGTAACAAAGAGGGTAATGCATGACTCCTTGCCTGCCTCCAGCCCTTCGTGCTGCATAAAGAACTCGTTAGCCTCGGTATAGGCTGTGAAATTATGGAGATGCAGGTGCTGATTCTCCGCTGCAGTCTCCTCGTGATGGTTGTGTACGCAACCACACAAGGCAATCATGAGGATTGCCGATAAGAATGTATTTTTCATGGTTATATATATTTTCCTGTTCGTGTAACCGGCCTGCACGACGCAGGTCGCTGCATAGTAACCCCTGGTATGCTATGCAACAGGTGGAGCCCTGAGAGCCGTATATGGTGCTCCTGTGTCGGGAATCTTCAGCTGACAATAAAAAGTATGGTAACCGTGCTGATGAGCGGTCGGGAGCGGCGACAGCTCAAAAAGGATAAAGCAACTGCTATTGAAAGTGATTACTTTCTTGATAAGGTCATTACCGTTCTCGGCAATCCTGAAGAGGAGTTGCGAATCATCGCAGCACTTCTCTTCGCTATGCGTGTGCCCATCTCCGCAATGCCGATGCTCACACTCCTCGCACTCGCCATAACCGAAATGAATGGTTCCGGCAGATGCATAGCCCGAGATTGCGCTCTCATCACAGTGATGATGCGGCACAATCCTCTCGCCCATGAGCAATGTCATTGCCATGAGTACCGACATGTAGGCTATCTTGCGAAGAATATTCTTCATCTGTTATCTTAAAATATTGTCTTCAGTTTATATTCCTCAGCCCACTGCTTGTCGACATAGTTCTCGATGAGCGTACAGGCATGAGCACTGAAATCAAGGCCGCAGCCAATTATCCCGTTCCACTGTTCCATTGTAAGCCCTGCAAGCCCGTCACGGTCAACACCCGACTTCAAAAGCCCGTATACCACTCCGGCATTGAAATTGTCGCCTGCACCTACGGTACTTACCACATCGACCTTCTTCACGGCATAGCGTTCGCTCTCCTTCCCTTTGAAGAGACGGACATCGCCGCTGCCGCTTGTGAAGATGAAGTTACGGCAATAGAACATTATCTTCTCCTTATATATCTTGTCGGCATCGGTAGAATCGTAGAGATATCTGAAGTCATCGGCCGAGCCACGCACGATGTCAGCAAACTCGAGGTTCTCGATGAGAGCCTCGGAGAGCTTGATTCGCTCATGCATATGTGTCTTGCGGAAATTTATATCGTAGTAGAGCAGAGCGCCATGCTCGTGGGCATACTCAAGGAAAGCTTTTGTCTTTGCCCTGAGCACAGGATTAAGCACAAAGTAGGAGCCGTAGAGTACAATATCGCCCGCCTTTATCTCGGGGAAATCCACCTCGAGACGGTTGTTGGGATAATCCTTGTAGAAGAGATACTCGGCATCGTTCTCCTCATTGAGGAACGCCAATGACAAAGGCGACTTGCCACCCGAGAAACTGCACACGGCAGAGGCATCGACCCCGCTGTCGCGCAAGTGCTCAAGAATCATGCCACCGACCTTGTCATCGCCCACCTCGCTTATAAAAGAGGCATCAACACCCATGCGTCCGAGCGATATTATGCTGTTGTACACAGAACCGCCCGGAACAGCCTTGACTGGCTGACTGTTCTTGAAGAGAATATCAAGAACTGTCTCGCCTATACCTATTACTCTACCCATATGCTATGCCTCCAGAATCATTTTTTCAAGTTCCCCGATACTCTCTGCCACTGCCATATATCTATCCATGTCGCCACGCACAAAGCCGCTTTCCTTCGAAGAGCGGAGCATTGCCACAAGAGAGTCCCAGTAACCGTTCACATTATACAAAACCACCCTTTTGCCATGATAGCCGATAGTCGCAGCAGCCATCACATGGAATATCTCATCAAGAGTTCCTATTCCGCCAGGCAACGCGACAAGGATGTCACTGCGCCCGAGCATTATATCCTTACGGTCGCTCAGGTTATTGCAGTTGATTTTCTCATCGATGAGCGAGCTTACCCTGCCACGCTCCTCAAGAATCATGGGTACGACACCCACTACATGGGCACCGGACTCTTTTGCACCCTTTGCTGTTGCCTCCATAAGGCCGAAGCGGGCACCGCCATAGACAAGTTCGGCACCTATGCGCCCCAACAGCATGCCCACCTCAACGGCGGCCTTGCTGTACAGGGGGTCAATCTCCTCAGACGCGGCACAGAACACCGCGACTCTCTTTGAAGGCATCATAGCGACTGCATGTCATTAAGACGTTTGTACAAGCCGTTGAGCTTGAGCAACTCCTCATGTTTGCCACGCTCCACAATCTCGCCGTCACGCAGGACGCATATCTCATCGGCATTCTTGATTGTAGACAAACGGTGTGCAATGGCAATTGTCGTTCGTGTCTTCATGAGACGCTCAAGAGCCTCCTGCACAAGGCGCTCGCTCTCGGTATCAAGAGCCGATGTCGCCTCATCAAGTATGAGTATCGGCGGGTTCTTCAGGATTGCACGTGCTATGCTTATCCTCTGGCGCTGGCCACCCGAGAGCAGACATCCGCGGTCGCCCACATTGGTGTCGTAGCCATGCTCGGTCTCCATGATGAAGTCATGCGCATTCGCAATCTTCGCAGCCTCGATGACCTGCTCCATTGTCGCATTCTCAACACCGAACGTAATGTTGTTGTAGAAGGAATCATTGAAAAGAATCGCCTCCTGGTTCACGTTACCGATGAGCCCGCGCAAAGACTTCACTGTCATGTCCTTTACATTCACTCCGTCAATTGTAATCTCGCCCTTCTCGACATCGTAGTAGCGGGGGATGAGGTCTACCATGGTCGACTTTCCGCTGCCAGACTGCCCCACAAGAGCCACCGTCTTACCCTTCTCTATCTTCAGGTTGATATTCTTGAGAACCGTACGCTCTCCATCATAAGAGAAAGTAATGTTCTTGTACTCGATACCATCCTTCATGTCGGGTATCTCAATACCCTTGTCACCATCGGCGATAGGATTCTCGGCATTGAGTATCGCATCGATACGCTCCATTGACGCCAAACCGCGAGGGATATTGTACGTAGCCTTAGAGAGGTCCTTCAACGGATTTATTATACTGTAGAGGATTGTCAGGTAGTAGATGAACGCAGCCGCCGATATCGGAGAGTTCTCGCCCAGAATCAATGTACCGCCGAACCACAGCACTATCACTATTACACATGTACCCAGAAACTCACTCACAGGGTGTGCCAACGCCTGACGCATGGTAACCTTCATGGTTGCTGCACGAAGCTCGTTGCTGCACTTCTCGAAACGTGCCGACATCTTCTTCTCGGCAATGAAAGCCTTGATGATTCTGAGACCGCCAAGAGTCTCCTCCATCTGCGATGTCGTCTCACCCAGTTTCTGCTGCGCCACAAGCGATTTTGCCTTGAGTTTGCGGCCTATCGAGCCCATTACCCAGCCGAGCACCGGAATGACGCAAATTGTAAAGAGTGTAAGTTCCCAGCTTATGTATACCAAGGTTCCGAAGTATATCACGATGAATATCGGATTCTTGATGAGCATGTCGAGAGAGGTCACGATAGAGTTCTCGACCTCGGAGACATCGCCAGTCATACGCGCGATGATGTCGCCCTTGCGCTCTTTTGAGAAGAAACCGATAGGCAAGCTGACAACCTTGTCATATACCTTTGTACGCATATCACGCACGATACCGGTGCGCAACGGGATGATTGCAGCCGATGAACCGAAGTAGCTCGCGGTCTTCAACAGAGTCATGAAGACAAGGAAAAGACCGAGCAGAAGCATTACCATTGAGGCACCGTAATCGGCAGTCATCTCGTTCAGATAGAAAGTGAGGTTATCCATCATAACCTCCTTGAAATTATCCGATGTGACCTCGCTCCATGGAGTAAAGGTCACTCCCGAAGCATCGGTTATCTTGAAAAGAACCTGCAGGATAGGTATGATGACCATGAACGAGAAGACGTTCAGTATTGCCGACAGGAAAGTAAAAAGCAACGACAAGAGAAGATACTTCTTGTAGGGTGGCACAAAACGCTTGAGAACTTTGAAAAACTCTTTCATAAGTTATAGACGGATTTAATATTTATATTAAATATTCTGCAAAGGTACTTATTTTTTATCATATACCCGCAATTGTTATCATTTTTTGAAGCCCAATACAATGACAGGAGAGCACGCCATATGCTCTCCTGTCGTTATTATGAGACTATCCCTCCGGGTTGTTCCCGTAATACTCGTTCCACTCCTCAAGCACTTTCTGCCAGTCAACGGCCTCGCCGTCGGCTATCGCCTCGGCCTGAACAAGAGACTCATCGTGCTTACGTTTCTCGGCATGACGCAGTTTCATTGCCTCGATTGTAGCCTCATCAAGAACCTGTATCCTTCCCTTGCGCACGCACTCGTCAAGGTCGAGAGGCCCGAAAGCCTTTCCCTGCACATTGAAGTCGGAGATATTGAACTCGAACACCGTGCGCAACGTGTGGCGCACCATCTTCTGGGCCGCGCGGTTGCCCGACATCTTCCGTCCCAACAGTTTGCGTATGATATCTATCTCACGCTGCGAAAACTTTTTCCTTCCCATTATACCAACATGAATCAAGCGTTACTGCACAAGACCTAACTTCTTCGCGAACTCCCATATTACCATCCCTGCCGTCACCGAGACATTCAGCGAGTGCTTAGTGCCGAACTGGGGTATCTCTATGGCACCGTCCGAAGCATCGACAACCTCCTGCTGAACTCCCTTGACCTCATTACCGAGCACAACGGCATAACGGATGCCCGGCTCAGCCACGAAATCCTGCAACGCCACACTCCCCTCGCACTGCTCTATCGCAAACACCTTGAAGCCTTCGCTACGCAATGCCGCCACAGCATCCATGGTGGAGGCGAAGTATTGCCACTCCACCACATCCTCGGCACCGAGCGCTGTCTTGTGTATCTCGGCACTGGGAGGTGTTGCGGTTATTCCGCAAAGCATTATACGCTCCACACGGAAAGCATCGCCGGTACGGAATACCGAACCAACGTTATGCAGGCTGCGCACATTGTCGAGCACGACCACCAGACGGAGTTTGTCGGCCTTGGAGAAAGCATCGCGGTCGATGCGTCCCATTTCGGTAACCAGTTTCTTCCTGTTTGTCATGAGAAAGTGCTCCAGTCAGTTTTTCTCATGTCACCCTCGCGCTCGAACGTAGCATGCATACCCAATGCAGCCGCCACATTATGCGACACATGACCGCTCTTCGCAATCTTCAGATAATCCCAGAGCAGATTTCTATAGTCGGGATGCGCACAGTTCTCGATGATTGTCTTGGCGCGCTCATCGGGGTTCTTGCCTCGCAAGTCGGCCACGCCCCATTCGGTAACGACCACGCGGACATCATGCTCGGTGTGGTCGGCATGCGTAACCATAGGAACAATAGAACTTATCATGCCACCCTTCTGTGTCGAAGGACAGGTAAATATCGAAACGTATGCATTGCGGGCGAAGTCGCCTGAACCGCCGATACCGTTCATCAGGCGTGTACCGCAGATGTGCGATGAGTTCACGCAACCGTAAAGGTCGACCTCAATGGCTGTATTCATCGCTATTATACCCAATCGGCGGATAATCTCGGGATGGTTCGAAATCTCAGACGGACGCAGGATAAGCCTGTCTCGGAAGAAGTCAAGATTGTCATACACATGTTGCAGACACTCCTGGCTGAGCGAGAGAGAACATGTGCTTCCTGCCTTCACACGGCCAAGTTCCATGAGTTTGATGACCGAATCCTGGAGAACCTCGGAGTAGAGGTCAAGCGGAGGTATCTCGTTGCAATCCTCAAGACCCTTCAACACAGCATTGGCAACATTGCCGATACCGCTCTGGATGGGAAGACCCGTTGCAGGGATTATACCCCGTTTGATATCGCGTGTGATGAAACCCACCACATTCTCGCCAATCTTGCGTGTGACAGGGTCAAGTTCCTTGAACACTACCTGCTCATTCGGCAAATGCACCTCGACAATGCCGATTACCTTTTTCGGGTCGACCTGAACATACGGCTTACCGATCCTGTCGGCAGCATTGAAGATAGGTATCTCCCTGCGGCATGGCGGGTCAAGAGGCTCATACACATCATGCAGACCCATTGTGTGATGATAGGTATTGCGTTCAATGATAATCTTGTCGGCAAGATTGGCTACTGTCTGTCCTATTCCACCGGCGGTTGTCAGATAGACCTTGCCGTCAGGGGTGATGTCTATCGCCTCAAGAATGGCAACATTCACCTTGCCCATGTAGCCGTAGCGCAAATCCTGTGCCATGAGCGAAAGATGCAGGTCGCAATATTGTATCTCCTTGGCATTTATAGAACTACGCACCGTAGGGTTAGAAATGAACGGGGCACGGAAACGGATGGCATTGGCACGTGTAAGCACGCCGTCTATGGAGTCGCCCGTCGAGGCTCCCGAATAGAGGTCAATCTTGAAAGGCTTGCCAGCGGCGTGCGCCTCTTCGGCACGCTTGGCAACCTCGGGCAGAACAGTCTTCGGTGTTCCGGAAAGTGTAAAACCACTTATTCCTACTCCATCGCCATTGTTAATGTACATTGCAGCCTCCTGGGCAGTGATAATAGGGTAGCTCATGTCATTTTTCTTTTATGCTTGTTAAATATTTGATTCCTTCGAAGAGTTTCATTGGTACTTGCGGCCGAAAATCTCGGAATATATGAAGGCGCGCTTGGCCTCGGACTTTCCTTTGATAGAGAACCGCTTCTCGCTATTCTCGGCATGGGCAGCATGTACGGCGTGCGCAACATTGTCCGCATCTTCAGTTACGCGGCGTCCTTCATCCGTTCTACGCGTTTCCCTGTCAGGGGCTGTACTGCGCTGATGCGAAGAGGTTGGCGCACGGCCTGTATCCGACGGCACGGCAGTATCGCCGGCATCCGGAACATCGGTCTCCTCCCCACTCCCGAATACCTCGATTGGAGGGAACGCCTCCCCGAGTTCCTGGTCACCATTGGAGAAAGACTTTTTAAAAACATACGTGACCGCATAAATAATAGCAACGGCCAACAATGGGAATATATCTTCCATACTTCTAATTTAAATCCTTGAATATCTCATCAAAAATCTCGCCACGTGTAAGACGTCCGTTCTTGAGGCACACGACCTCGACCTCGCCCTTGACAGAAAGTGTCTCATCGGCAAGATTATATATATCCTGCAATATTATCAGCTTGGCACCTTTACGCACAGTGTTTATGCGCACCGCGAACCTGTCACTGCCACGCAATGGACGCTTATACTCAATGGTTATCTTGGAGACCATGAGGTCAATGCCCTCATCGTGCAGCTCGCTGAAACTGACACCCACCGACTCAAGGAACTCATGACGGGCATGTTCCATATAATGCTGGTAGTTGGCATTGTTGACCACACCCTGAATGTCGCACTCATAGTCGCGCACCTTCATCTCATACTCAAAAGCATACTTATCCATAATACGTTGTCTGCAAAAAATCTTCGCTACATGTAGCAAATATACAACAAACGAGCGACAATAATCAAGCTTGCTTGAATATTTTCACAGCGAGTGCAGTATATATTCGCTATTACAGCAAATATACAACAATAAATTCATAAACACCGTTTTTAAGGAAAATTATACATCCGATTAAACTCTCTGTTTTCTTTTTGCAATAAAATTCATAACTTCGCGGGGAAGTTGACAATGGAGCCCAAAGAGATACAGCACATATATGCAGAGCACCCGGGTGTTGACGCCCTGATGCAGCTGCGTGAAGAGGGAGGCAAAAAACAGGCCTTTCTCGAGGGACTGTTTGGCAGTAGCGCGGCAATGGTGCTTTGCGGCCTCAAGCAGAGAGCCCCCGAGCAGACAATGTTGATTGTGATGAATGATGCCGAAGAGGCCGGATATTTCTACCACGACATGATGCAGATAACGGGCAACAGCAACATACTATTCTTCCCCTCATCGTTCCGTCGTGCCATGAAGTACGGTCAGGAAGATGATGCGAACCGAATACTGCGCACCGAGGTCATGAGCCGTCTCATCAACCGCCGGCGCAAGGAAGGGTTGCTGATTGTCACACACCCCGACGCCCTGGCCGAGAAAGTAGCGTCGCAGAGTGACCTTGAAGAGAAAAGCCTCTCAATAGCCGTGGGCGACCACATCAGCCGTGAAGAAATTGAGAAAAGATTGACCTCCTTGAAGTTCAAGGAGGTAACATACGTTTACGAACCCGGAGAGTTTGCCACACGAGGCAGTCTTATTGATATTTTCTCCTTTTCATCGGAATTTCCTTACCGTATCGACTTCTTCGGAGATGAGGTCGACAGCATAAGGACATTCGAAGTTGAAAGCCAGTTGTCGAGGGAGCGTGTCGAAGAGGCCGGCATTGTCCCCAAGGTTACAGGAAAGGAGTCCGTTTCCATAACGTCGTTCCTGCCCAAGAACTGCATTCTCATAACAAAAGACATCGACTTTGTCAAAGGGAGCATAGAGAAACTGCGTAATGAAGGATTCACATTGCAGGCAAAACTGTCGGATAACCAGCTTCCGGAGATGCCTGAACTGATGTCGGCCGTAGAGGTTGAGAACTTTGCCAGGAGCGTCAGGCATTGGCAGCTGCGCAGCTCGGTTACAGCCGGGACCAAGATAAAGTTCGACACATCACTACAACCGCTCTTCCATAAGGATTTCGACCTTGTCAGCCTGAATTTCAAAGGATACATCGATAAAGGATACAAACTGTTCCTGCTTACCGATGACCTGCATCAGGCAGAGCGTCTGAAGGCGATATTCGAGGAACGCGGCGATGATATCCCGTTCACGCCTATCGGGCACACAATCCACGAGGGTTTCTGTGACAACACGCTGAAGAGAGCCTTCTTTACCGACCACCAGCTTTTCGGGCGTTTCCACAACTTCCGTCTGCGCAGCGACCGCGCACGCAACGGCAAGGTCGCACTTACCATTAAGGAGCTGAAAGAATTCGGTATCGGCGACTATATTGTACACATAGACCATGGTGTGGGCAAGTTCGGCGGCCTTGTGCGCATACCCAACGGGAATTCCACACAAGAGGCCATCAAGCTGGTATACAAGAACGATGACGTTGTGTTTGTCTCCATACACAACCTGCACAAGATATCAAAGTACAGGGGCAAGGAGGGCGAGCCGCCTTCGGTGAACAAACTGGGCACCGGAGCGTGGGAGCGCATGAAGGAGCGCACTAAGAAAAAAATCAAGGATATCGCACGCGACCTCATAAAGCTATACTCACAGCGCAACAGGGAAGAGGGGTTCGCATTTTCTCCCGACAGCTACCTGCAGACGGAACTTGAGGCAAGTTTCATCTATGAGGACACGCCCGACCAGCTGAAGGCCACCACTGACGTCAAGCGCGACATGGAGCGCAGGCGTCCTATGGACCGCCTCATATGCGGAGATGTCGGATTCGGCAAGACCGAGGTTGCGATACGCGCGGCCTTCAAGGCAGCCACTGACGGCAAGCAGGTTGCGGTACTTGTACCCACAACGGTACTCGCCTACCAGCATTACCTCACATTCAGGGAGCGCCTGAAAGAGTTCCCATGCACCGTTGAGTACCTGAGCCGCGCACGCAGCACAGCGGCTACCAAGAAGATTCTCGAGGAGATAAAAGAGGGCAAGATAGATATCATCATCGGCACCCATAAACTCACGAGCAAGGAGGTCAAGTTCAAGGACCTGGGCCTGCTCATCATCGATGAAGAGCAGAAGTTCGGTGTTGCAGTAAAGGAGAAACTGCGTCAGTTCAAAGTAAATGTCGACACGCTGACCATGACGGCGACCCCAATCCCGCGTACGCTGCAGTTCTCCATTATGGGTGCACGAGACCTCTCCATGATACAGACCCCGCCGCCCAACCGCTACCCCATACACACCGAGATACACAATTTCGACGCCGAAGTAATCAAGGAAGCCATAAACTTTGAGTTGAGCCGCAACGGACAGGTATTCTTCATTACCAACCGCATATCGGGCATGGATGAGCTTGCAAGGCTAATCGAACGTCATGTGCCCGATGCAAGAGTGTGTACAGGACACGGCCAGATGGAGCCCGCAGTGCTCGAAAAGAGACTCTACGAATTCATCAACCACGACTACGATGTGCTCATAGCCACATCAATAGTTGAGAACGGCATTGACATCCCCAATGTCAACACCATAATCATAAACCAGGCACAGAATTTCGGACTCAGCGACCTGCACCAGATGCGCGGACGCGTGGGACGCGGCAAGCGCAAAGCATTCTGCTACATGCTGACACCGCCAAGGGAGATGCTGCCTACAGATGCCCGCCGTCGTCTCGAGGCAATAGAGAGCTTCAGCGAGCTTGGCAGCGGCATGCACATAGCCATGCAGGACCTTGACATACGCGGCGCCGGCAACCTGCTTGGTGCCGAACAGAGCGGCTTCATAGCAGACCTGGGCTACGAGACCTACCAGAAGATTCTTGCCGAAGCAGTGCGCGAGCTAAAGGATGAAGAGTTCAGCGACATCCTTACCGAAGAAGAGGAGAGCCGCAACGAGACGGAACGTTATGTCAAGGAGTGCTTTGTCGAGAGTGACCTTGAGCTGCTTTTTCCCGCGCTGTATGTCCCCGACAGCAATGAACGCATCCTGCTGTACCGCGAGCTCGACTCGCTTACCGAACAACGCGACATAGATGCCTTCAAAGCAAGAATGAACGACCGCTTCGGCAAGATGCCACGTGAAGGCGAAGAGCTTATACGCATGGTGACCCTGCGATGCAAGGCGCAAAGCCTGGGCGTGGAGAAAATATATCTCAAGGGTGGCAAGATGAAACTGTTCCTTGTCGATACCCGCAACGAACGCTACTACACCAGCGAGACATTTGGCACCATAATGAGCTACATCCCCAATAGCCCGTTCGACTGCAAGGTCAGCGAGGGCGACGGACGCTGTATAATCACCGTTGAAAACGTGAAAAATGTAGAGACAGCGCTCCTTTTCATCGAAGAGATAAAGGCGGCACATGACAGATAAGGAGTGATTGGTGCGGCTCCCTGAAGAGCGCTGTTTTTCTGTTGCAAAAGTTCTTTAGGCTGCAAATTCGAGGCTTTGCCACACATCATTATAAGATGTATACACACCACATACATATATTTGCAACGATGGAAGGCCTAAGATGCCCGTCAAACGGAAATGCAAATATATAACTTTAAAAAAACCATAATCATGAAAGCACCATTCAGAATCCTCGTCATTGCAATGATTCTTGCAAATGCATCTGCCACCTATGCGCAGAAATATCTACGCACTATCAGCATGATATCCTATGAGTATGCCAAAAGTATGAGACAGAGGAATGTGGGATTTTTAAGGATACCACAGGGGGCAAAGTCACAGATTCCGCAAGTCACAACACCGCCAATACTCCGTTTGAATGAGGCCCTTGACACAAGTCTGCTTCATTTCAGAACAGTTCCTAAAATTAAAATGAACTCCCTGCTATTACCAAACGGCAAGTTGATAAAAGAACAGAAGGATGCAACGATAGAGAGATACAAGAATGTGTGTAAGGATTATAATGACCCTCACATCAACACAAGCGAAAGACTCCTGATTATTGGACAGGATGCTGCAAAGTTTGGACTTGACAGCATCTCGAATGATTGTTTCAGGAAATACACCGATAGATACTCACACACCCCTACCATAGTATATGAAAGCATAAACGCATATGAGAAGGCTATGGCAAGCAGACCTCTCGAAATTAGATGCATTGTAAGATACATGTCTGAGATATTGGACAACGCAATTGTCGGAGTAGCAAATGACATATACACCTACACAATTGATGCCACAGACAGCCTGACAAAACCCAGGATATTCAAAGAGTGCATGGGGCTCAAGTTCATCGCCAACAGATATGCCCCCAATAAGGCTCCATTCATGGCGGCTCTTTCAAAAATCATGATTCCGGCTAGCGACAGTACCAATTGCAAGGCCATGATAGACGCGGCACAGCTGTTCCTGCACAGCAAGGGGATGAATGTGGATGATGCAGAGCACTGCCTGTTTTATATCTCAAGCGCACTGCTCATGCATTCATACAATGATTTTGCCTGCAGGAAGATGATTCTTGACTTTCATGATGATGTCACCATGACAGGATATATAAAAGGGAATATCTACTGGATTTTCATTCTCTACAGGACCGCACTCGAGAATGCCGATGAGAGAGTAGGCAAATATCATGCCATGGGCTACAGTCTGGACGGTAATATTTTCGAGGAAGAGTTTAAAAAATACCATACCGCCATATACCGGTATGTCCTGGAGAACCCCGGCGAAACAGAACTGCTGGAATATCTTTGGGGCATAAGCGGCAGCAACATCCATTTCTGCGCAGACTTCTTTGACAATTGCATGGATTATCTTTATGAGAATTACCCCAGAAGAGACAGCCTCTATGTAGATGAGGAGCAGAGCGCATACAGGGATGCGATTATCGGGATAATTGAAAAGAACAGTTCCGTCACAGCACAGCAGGACTCATCGGAGGTTCTAATCTCGGAGTTCCTTACGGCAGCCACAAACAAGTGTTACAAGTCATCGGCAGCGAAAGGACGCGCACAGATGAAGAATTTGTACGACAGATTGTGGGAAAAGGGGAAAAAAGCCGAATACAGTGCCATACTTGTTGCAGTCTGCATCAACCATGCCGGCAGTCTACAATACGGAGAAGGGAAGAAGAAAGAGGCATACAAAATACTCAAATCCACGCTGTCATACATTGAGGATAGGCAACATGCAGTTGACGACATTGCAAAGATAGCCCTGGAGGAGATTATCACAAGCTGCAATGAATTAGGCAAGAAGAAAACCGCCCAAAAAGCGAAAGAGTTGCTTGACAGGCTTTTCCCGGAAGTATAAGCAATTGATAAAAAGCAAAGAGACCGCGCGCGGTCTCTTTGCTTTTTATCAATTATTCACTATCTTCGCAAAAGGAAATAAAACCAAATACGACAATATGAAAAAGAGAACACTTTTTGGCTGCATTGCAGCGATGCTGCTGTCGACAGGCGCGATGGCACAGAACAACAATGGCGGCATTGACGCACAGATGCTTCAGGAGCTGAAGGAGAGCTATACACCGACAGGTACCGAGAAGGCACTCCAGAACATAATGCTGGCAAACTCAGTCAAGGTTCTTTCGGTCAACCAGGAGAACCTCAACGAAATGGATACCCACTTCAGCCACAGCGTGAATTCAAAGGGCATTACCGACCAGAAATCATCGGGCCGATGCTGGCTGTTCACAGGTATGAACGTGCTTCGTGCAAAAATGATTGCCAGCGAGAACCTAGGTGCATTCGAGTTCTCACAGGTATACAATTTCTTCTACGACCAGCTGGAGAAGTCAAACCTTTTCCTTCAGGGAGTAATAGACACACGCAAGAAGCCTTTTGATGACCGCACAGTAGAGTGGCTCTTCAAACACCCGTTGAGCGACGGCGGTACCTTCACCGGCGTTGCCGACCTCATTGCCAAATATGGTGTTGTGCCCAAGGGCGTGATGAAAGAGAGCTACACAAGCGACAACACTAGCGCATTCTCGGCACTGCTCATAACCAAACTGCGCGAGTTCGGACTCGAGCTTCGCGAGGCACACGAGAACGGTGCAAAGGAGAAGAAACTGCTCGACATCAAGAAGGAGCAGCTGAAAGTCGTATACAAGATGCTTGCACAGGTTTACGGGGTTCCGCCCACAGAGTTCACATGGGCACCTAAGGATGCGAACGGCAAGTACCGCGAGGAGCCTCAGCTGTATACTCCCAAGAGCTTCTACCAGAAATTCCTGAACATAAACATGCAGGATGACTATGTTATGTTCATGAACGACCCTACCCGTCCCTACTGGAAAAGCTATGAGATTGAGTATGACCGTCATCTGTACGATGGCCACAACTGGCTCTACATCAACCTGCCTCTTGATGAAATCAAGAAAATGGCCATCGCATCAATCAAGGACAGCACAATGATGTACTTCTCTTGCGACGTGGGCAAGTTCCTTGACTCAAAGCGCGGAACACTCGACATCAACAATTACAACTATGGCGAGCTATTCGGTATTGAGTTCGGCATGGACAAGCGTGAGAGAGTGATGACTTTTGACAGCGGTTCATCACATGCGATGACCTTGAAGGCTGTTGACCTTGACAAGGATGGCAACCCAATAAAATGGCAGGTAGAGAACAGCTGGGGTGCAAGTTCAGGATTCCACGGCACACTCATAATGACCGATGAATGGTTCAATGAGTATATGTTCCGCCTGGTTGTAGACAAGAAGTATATCCCGGCAAATATCCTCAAAGTTCTTGATGAGAAGCCGACAATGCTTCCCGCTTGGGACCCGATGTTCATGCCCGAGGAATAATTTGACAACTGGTTGTCAAATTATCGACAGGCCGAGCAGCAATAGTCACGCGTAGCACAGGCAACGCTTGTGCCGCGTGGGATGCGGAAAGCAAGGCTTGCCAATATTTATAGACAAGCCGAGCAGCAATTATTAACGTGAGTTCGATATAACATATTATACTGAATTATTGCATATTTGTCATTCTGAACGAATGTGAAGAATCTCTTATTTCGCGATATTTTTGAGATCCCTCGTCGCTGCGCTCTGTCGGGATGACAGATTCGCGATTCGGTTGAACTTATATCGAACTCACGTTATTATTACGGAGCAAGAGAGAATTTCAGTTCTCTCTTGCTCCGTAATAATGTATAACATTAAAGTTTCTCTCGTTCGTTCGCTTTTCGTAACAAGCAGGTCACAAACGATGTCTGCGTAGCCTGTGACCTATCACTGTCCGATTCCCGAATGCTCAACCGCAAACGGTTTTACCTTTCCGTTTTCAGATTTCAGGTTTTACCTTTAAGTCCGCCCAACTATTGATAAAGCCGATAGATATCTTCTGTTTTAACTCTAAATCACAAATGACACATAGTTAAAAAAGATTGTACTTTTGCATTCTTAATTAAAAAACAGAAGCACAGAATGAAAAACAACTACAGTTTCATTAGCATGATAAGAAGGTACGTCAATACAAGCGGCGTACTTATAGTAATGACCATACTGGCGCTCATAGTTGCAAACTCGCCCTTGAAAGATGAATACTTCAGGTTCTGGCAGCAGGAGGTAACGCTCTCAATAGGCAGTTTCAATCTCTTCAACCACAACGGGCACACAATGACGCTGATGCAGGTCATCAATGACTTCCTTATGGCGATATTCTTCCTTTCAGTAGGACTGGAGATAAAACGGGAGATTCTTGTCGGCGAGCTCTCGACACGGCAGAAAGCCCTTCTGCCTATTATCGGTGCATGTGGCGGAATGCTCATACCAGTGCTATTCTTCTGGCTCCTATGCCCCAATGACCCCGATATGCTTCGCGGAGTGGCGATACCAATGGCAACAGACATCGCATTCTCGTTGGGCGTACTGTCTATCTTCAGCAGCAGGGTACCACTGGGTCTGAAAATGTTCCTCGCGGCACTTGCCGTCGCTGATGACCTTGGAGGAATTATTGTCATTGCTATATTCTACTCTACAAGCCTTGAATACTCATACATTCTCATCGCACTGGCATGCACCGCTCTGCTGGTTCTTGGAAACTCCATGAGAATAATGAAGAAATCATTCTATCTGGCAGTGGGGATTGTACTCTGGTACGCTATGCTGAATTCAGGAATACATGCCACAATAGCCGGTGTGATAGTGGCTTTCTGCGTGCCGGCATCTCAGCGCAAGGGGTCGGCACACTACATCGAACGCATACGCGAGAACATCAGCACCTTCCCTGTGACAAGCGTTGACGGCAAGCACCATACGATGATTCTGACGCACAACGACATACATAAACTCAAGTGTATTGAATCGGCTGCAGACAAGCTTATCAGCCCGCTGCAGGAACTTGAAGACAACCTTTACAAGATTATCGGTTATATTGTTATACCTCTGTTCGCTTTCGCGAATGTGGGAATCGACCTTTCCTCGATGAGCCTTGACAGCATGGCAGGAGGCGTGGGATTGCCCGTAATGATTGGTCTCGTCCTTGGCAAGTTCGTTGGAGTGTTCTCATTCTCCTGGGCTGCGATAATGTGCAGGATTGTCCAATTGCCCGAAGGTTGTAACTGGAAAGCCTTCGCATCGGTATGCATGCTGTGCGGTATCGGACTTACTGTCTCAATCTTCATTGCTGACCTATCATATGCCTCGCTTGGAGAGGCCGGCGCACAAATGCTTAATCAGGCAAAGCTGGGAATCCTCTGCGGTTCACTGATTTCGGCAATCATAGGCTGCTTCTTGCTCAACCGCTACCTGCCACGAAAGTGCGAATAAAGATAAAATTTTTACATATGCTACAAATGTTATTTCAAGAAAAAACATATATTTGCAAATAGTTAAATACTATAATGAAACAACTACATGACTACAAGAAAACTTGACACGTTCCTGGATTATTGCCTATGGGCATTGTTCATTCTTCTTGGTATAGGAAGTTACTTCTTATGCGATTCAATCAAAGCACCTGAATTCGAACCAGTTGAAACATCTGTACAGATGCCGTACGTATACTCATCAGCAGATGGCGAAAAATATGATTCGTATTATCAGTTAGCATGGAAACATGAAGCATTCTCTTCGCCGACAGTTGCCGCCTATGACCCCAAGAATGGCAGCAATGCGACTTTCAAGGATGAATATATCGAAGAATACAAGGCTGTTATGCCCGAAAGCCAATATCCATTCTATACACGATGGACGTGGGCAATTCTCGCCGTGCTTGTCATTGCTGCAGCATTCTTCTCATACTGGGTCGGCGGTTTCATAAGAGACCTCATACTCTACATTACATTAAAGTTCAATAACAGGTTTGCCGATTGTGCCTACTTCCTCTACGAAAGCAGGGTCGCATTCAAAGGACAGGTACGTCAACTTGTCAGGAAAAACATCGGCATATATATAAACACCAAATCACAGGAGCTGTTCCGGAAATACAATCCTGGCTTTGCAAGTTTACTTGTATATTTTCTCAAGCAGGTTCAGGTAAGTGGCGATACAGATATTGTATACTATCTCACGTACAGCAACCTCACGACGGACCACAAGAGTTATCTGGGACGTCTCCGCAGCTACTGGGATGGACAGATAGGCAAAAGCGCAGACGCCGAGAAGAACGTAAGAGTTCTAAATGAGATGATTAACGGAACTTATCTGTCTATAAACCTTCTTCTCAATGAAGAGGATATTGTAAATTCTGTAAACAACCAGCTAAACCATCTGTTTGAAAAGATTCTTGGTGGCAAAGTATTGAAGTTCAGCGGTGCAAAAAGCTCGTATGCCAAGGCGAGAAAGATGCCTAACAGGATATTCATTGACATAAACGTAAGAAACCATACCAACACATTTACATGGTCCGGTTCAGCCGTTCCAAGCGGGACAAGTATTCCAGGTATTCAGATTGAGTTCAAGATATTCCATTATCTAAACGGCACCGAACAGGTTCTATGGAACAAGTATCTGACACCTGTGTGCACTTACACAGCAAAAGATGAAGAGTTCGCTAGCTCAGAACTTTACAAGAGAATGGTAAATGAGACTATCAACTCATTCGAGAACAACGGAAAGTCATAATGGGACGCAATATATTATATATTCTGCTTTTGGCTGTCGGCATATCCGTTCAGGATGTCAAGGGCTACGAGTACACCGACTCCCTGACAAGCATCACACTAACCCTCCCTGATAGTGCAGACATTGAGCATAAACAAGGTTTTCAGAGAGCAAGGATAAAATTAGAGAAGTCAGACATTGACATCTACTCCATGAAAAGCCAGAACGGCACCCAGTTCTCCTGGGAACGGGTAAACAGTTTTGACAACAACAGGAAGTACGGCGAGCTGGTAAGGTATGAACGCATGCCGAATGGAATTGACGGCTGGATAAGGTATTACTCCGCGAAAGACAAAAGGGGACGTCAATACACGACCTGTGTGGTACTTCTCAGAGGAAAGAACTATGCATTCTACATGACAGAGTCGGTCTACAACGAGGAAGATCTCTCTATCACAGATATTTTGGAGACCGCATCCTTCCCGACCGAATTCAACAAGAAGAAGATACTGGTCCCCAGTTGGTTGGCATGGACAATATATGCCCTGCTTGCTTTCTCGCAAGTGATATTCTTTCCACTGTTGAAAAAGGTTTCTAAGAGAACGTATATAGTGATTGCAATCTTTGCAGTGATTGCCGCCTTGCTTTGGAGCGTGTTTATTCTAGACAAAGGTTGGGTTGCAATATTGATTGCTCTCGGATGCGCAGCTTTCTGGGGCATCACTTACAATTGCAACTCATGGAAAGAAGCCTTTGAAAAGATAATGAACGAAATCGGCAAATCGAGTTGAAAGTATACAACTCAATACTCCCGCACATTCGCCAGACGCCAAACACAAAGGCATGCAGCTCGGGCGATATCGGTAAGTTTGGGATAATTTATCTTGTCGGCGCTGTCTGACGGACGATGATAATCGGGGTGCCCCTCTGTGTGATACCACACTATGGGCACTCCTTTTCTTGCAAATGGAGTGTTGTCACTGCCACCGATAAGGTTCTCCGACGCATTATAGAACGGAGCGAACCTGAAATCATGCTTCTTTACATCCTTCTTGAGCCACTCGCCGAAAAGCGGATTGCCGGCACTGTACATATAGCTCAAATGCCCAGGATTCTCGGCCGGACCACGCCCTACCATATCAAAATTCATATAGGCAGAAATTTCCGATAAAAAGGGGCATTTCTTCACAAAGAACCTTGAACCGAGGAGTCCCTTCTCCTCGCCGTCCCACAGAGCGAAGATTATGGTTCGGCGCGGTTGCTTGCCCGACATCTTTATTGCTCTTGCAATCATCATAACAGCTGCGACACCCGAAGCATTGTCATCGGCTCCGTTAAAGCAGACATCCCCTACCAGGGTAGAGTCAATGCCCAAATGGTCGTAATGCGCACCTACAACGACAAAACCCTCTTCCTTACCTGGAATTACTCCGAGCACATTCTTCATGGAACGGTTCTCATTGCCGTCCTCAACCAGTCCCGAGATGTCGAGATCAGCCTCCGTAACCCAACTGTTGCCGTTCTTTGCCGCAAGGAAATGCTGGTAATAACCTTCCTTGTCAAAAGGCTCGATGCCCCACTCCTTAAACATTGAAACTATGTACTCGGCTGCAATATTACCGCCACGGGTTCCCGCATCGCGTCCTTCCAGCATATCGCTTGCAAGATAGCCTACAATATTCTCGGTACGTTCTTCGGTAATGCTTGAAAGCCATTTTGTCGGAAACTTCTGCGCATGGGCAGATTCTGTAACTGAGAGCAATGCCGTACAGACAAACAGAACAAGAATTATTCTCACCTTTTTCATGCCATTCATTTTTTCGGTAAACATAGCACTTTTTTCACACAAAGCAATATTTTTTCCCAAACTCTTTACAAAAGCCACTCCTCCCCACCCCACAAGGTACTACAACAATATATTTATTCTCAGCAGAATAACTCCGAAACAAGATATCAACAGATTGTTGAAAACTTTATCAAAAAATATTCTGCCCATTTTGTGGGGAATTGTGGGGAATTGTGTAATTTTGGAACAAAATATTTAATTTAGAGATAAAAGATGCGTTTCATAGGCAACATAGAGGCAAAAACAGACAGCAAAGGACGAGTTTTCCTGCCCGCCTGTTTCCGCCGTATTCTTCAGCAAGGAGGATGCGACAAGGTCATGTTGCGCAAGGATGTCTATCAGGATTGTCTTGTAATCTATCCCGAGGAGAGCTGGAACGAGCAGCTCAATCTGCTGAGAAGCAGACTGGACAAATGGAATGCGAAGCATCAGATGATATTCCGAAAGTTCGTTGCGGATGTCGAGGAGTTGTCAATTGACAGCAACGGGCGCATCCTGCTGCCCAAAAGATACTTGGGCATGGCTTCTATCAGGCAGGAGGTCCGTTTCATCGGCATGGATGACACTATTGAGATATGGGCCAAGGAGAAACTTGAACAACCGTTCATGTCGCCCGATGAATTCAGCCGCGAACTCGAAAAGATAATGAGTACAGAAAAACCTGCCGTAAATGAGTAACACAGAGGTATACCACACACCGGTGTTGCTGAAGGAGAGCGTAGACGGAATGGAAATCGCCCCCGGCAACACATGCATTGACGTCACTTTTGGTGGCGGAGGACACTCACGCGAGATACTGAGCCGTCTGGATAGTAGCGGACACCTATACAGTTTCGACCAGGATGAGGATGCCGAGAAAAATGCACCCGATGACAAACGTTTCACGTTCGTGCGGGGCAATTTCAGGTTTATCTACAATTTCATGCGCTATCACGGTGTGACCGGTGTTGACGCCATACTTGCCGACCTCGGTGTCTCGGGACACCATTTCGATGATGAGACACGAGGATTCTCGTTCCGTTTTGACGCGGACCTTGACATGCGCATGAACAAACGTGGCGGAGAGACAGCGGCCGACCTGCTGAACAGGGCTAGCGAAGAGGAACTGACAAGGATTTTCAAGTTGTACGGCGAGCTCAGCTGTGCGCGCAAACTTGCGGCAAGGATTGTAAAACGCAGAGCCGAAGAGCCGTTCGAGCGCGTGAATGACCTTATCGAGACCGCAAAACCGTTCTGTCCCCCTCAACGCGAGAAGAAGGAGATGGCAAAAGTGTTCCAGGCACTGCGAATAGAAATCAACAAAGAGGTCGAAGCACTGCAGGAGATGCTCAAGAGCGCAAAGGACCTGCTGAAACCTGGCGGCAGACTTGTTGTAATAACATACCACTCTATAGAGGACCGCATAGTGAAGAACTTCATGAAGAGCGGCAACATCGATGGAATTATAGAGAAAGACTTCTTCGGCAGGGTAACGTCGCCCTTCGAGACAAAGAAGGTCATCATACCCACACAGGAAGAACTTGAGTATAATCCACGCTCGCGCAGTGCCAAACTGCGCATAGCAATCAAGAAGGAGGCTGAATGATTATGAACACAGAAATAGTCCATACAGAAGAAAAGAAGAAGAGAAAAAAGAAGAAAAAGAAAAGAGGAGGCATAATCAACACCATTATGGGCGGAAGCCTCTTCGCGAACGAGTTCGTACGCAGGAACGCAGCATTGATTGCGCTCATAGTCTTCTACTCTTTCATATATGTCAGCAACCGTTACGAATATGAACGCGAGTTGATGAAGATAGATAAACTCACAAAAAAAAGGGATAAACTGAAGAACAACCTGCTGACCCTTAAGAGCGAGTTTACATCAAAAAGCAGGCAGACAGAACTGGAGAAGATTCTCAAGAACCGGGAAAGCGAGATTGAGACAACCAGCAGACCCATGTATTCAATAAAAAAACAGTAAAGAGATGTTCAGATTCCGAGAAGACTCAATCTTCCGTTTCAATATACTGGTGATTTTCGCCTTCATAACCATGGCACTGGTCATAATAGGCAACACCGTATCCACAATGTTCAAGGACAGGGAGATTTGGAACAGGATACAGGCAAGGTATGTACAGGACAGCATTGTCCTGCAACCCGAGAGAGGAAGATTCCTTGATGACAAGGGAGGACTTATCGTAAGCAGTCTGCCATACTACAGGCTACGAATAGACTTTGTATATATAAATAATGACAACGAGAAGGATGCCAGAATAACCAGTTTCAAGAGAGACAGCCTGTGGAAGGCCGATATGGACAAAGTGTGCGAAGGCCTTCATGAGATATTCCCCAATGAGAGCGCCGAGAGTTTCAAGAAACGCCTGACAAGAGGGTTCAGCAAGAAGGAACGCTACTTCAGACTCTACAATGGCAAGATATCATACACACAGTACAACCGTCTTATGAAGTTGCCGATATTCAGTTTAGGTTCGAAATACAGCGGTCTTTTCATTGAGAGGGATGAGAACTTTATCAAGAACAAGAACAACAAGAAGCTTGCCAACAGAGTAAAGACCGACCGCAAGAACATCTTCGGCGACATTGGGCTGAGCACATTCGGCATTGTCAGGGAGACGGTCAAGGACAGCACACTTGCAATGGAACTCAACGGACTTGAGCAGAAATACGACTCGTTCCTGTGCGGTACCCCCGGGTTAGGACGCAAGGAGACCAACAGGAAAGGTGTCAGCATAACCAAGGTCAAGAAGGCACCCGTTGCCGGTATGGATATACAGACGACCATTGACACCGAAATGCTCGACATTTGTGAGAATGCCTTGAAGAAGGTACTTATAGAGAAGAGCCTTCCCGCAGGATGGGCCATACTAATGGAGACAAAGAGCGGAGACATCAAGGCCATTGTGAACCTTACAAAAGCCGAGATAAACGGCAAGAGTGTATATCTTGAGACAACCAACAACATCCCCAACAACCCCACGCCCAACCACGCATTATGCCGCCTTATGGAGCCTGGCTCAATATTCAAGACCGTTGCTGTGACTGCGATGCTTGCCGATGGTAAACTGACAGCCAGGGATTCTGTAAATGCATATGCTTCAAAGGCTTGCAGTTTCAACGGCAAAGTCATCAGGGATGAGATGTACCGCGACAACGGCACAGGCAAGTACAGCATGGGCGAGGTGCTGAAGTACTCATCAAACATAGGAATGGTGCAGTATATAAAGAGAGCATATGAGAATTGCCCCGAGGAGTACACCAACACACTCAAACGCCTTGGAATGACCGACAACTACAAACTCATAGAGAGCGAGGCTACACCGTTCATCACCACACCGGGCACCAAGCGCTGGAGCAAGCAGAGTCTGAACTCGATGTCATACGGATATGCTGTACAGATGACGGGAATAAACATGCTGGTCTTCTACAACACAATAGCAAACGGTGGCGTACAGATGCAGCCACGCATAGTGAAAGCGGTGCTGAAGGATGGGGAAATCTACAAGGAGTTCCCGACAAGAGTCCTTAACGACTCGCTCTTCTCGAAGGAGGTGGCCGATGATGTTACCGAAATGCTCATCAATGTTGTCGAGGGCAAAGGCAAGGACGGGCGATATGACGGAACAGGCAAGCGTGCACGCTCGGAGATGATGAAGGTTGCAGGAAAAACAGGTACAGCCAACCTCGTGAACCCCAAAGGCGGCGGATATGACGGATTCGGAAAGATGATGAGCTTCTGTGGTTTCTTCCCTGCCGATGACCCGCAATATACGCTTTTGGTACAGACAATATATGAGAAGGAGCAAGACTTCAGGGAGGAAAAGACACCGCTGGGTGGCGGAAGCTCTTCGGCACTTGTCTTCAAGGAAATTGCCGACAAAATCATGGCCAAAAGGCTGAGAGCTGAAATTGAGGAGCCCTTGGAGGACGAGAAACCATCGTTGCCGAATGTCAAGAGGGGCAACCTCGATGATGCCGAGATTGTTCTCGGTACATTAGGCATGATGACAGAGGCGCAGGAAGGGGATTCCGAATGGGGCAGAGTAAGCAAGAACGGAGAGGGCGGATACAGATTCTCGGCTAAAGAGCCACAGACAGACATCATCCCCGATGTGACCGGCATGGGAGCAAAAGACGCCGTTTATCTGTTGCAGAGCTGCGGACTCGAGAGCCGCCTCCAAGGATACGGAACCGTATACGAGCAGAGCCTCAAGGCCGGGAACCATGTAAAGAAGGGCGATGTAATTACGCTATTGCTGCGCCCATGATAGAATGACAGAACAAAGAAACAGACAGATATGAGACTGAGTGACCTATTAAGAGAGATACAGTACAGCAGACTCGTTCTTCCAAAGGAAGAGGTTGAGGTACTTGGCGTAAACATAGACTCCCGCATAGTGCAGAATGGAGACATGTTCATTGCCGTCAGAGGAACACAGACCGACGGCCATGCATACATAGCATCGGCCGAGGAGAAAGGGGCTGTAGCCATCGTATGCGAGAACATTCCCGAGAAACAGAATCCCAATGTCGCATACATTGTCGTGCCTGACGCACAGGCTGTGACAGGCAAGATTGCCACCACTTTCTATGGCAATCCCTCATCGACACTAAAGCTTGTGGGCGTTACAGGCACCAACGGAAAGACAACGATTGCGACACTGCTGTACAAGCTGTTCATGGCAATGGGACACAGATGCGGACTGCTATCGACCGTATGCAATTATATCAACGGCAAGGCATACCCATCGACACACACCACGCCCGATGCGATATCACTTAACAGAATGCTTGCCGAGATGGTGGAAGCAGGATGCGAATACGCATTCATGGAGGTAAGTTCACACGCGCTGGCACAGGAGCGTGTAGGCGGCCTTGAGTTTGCAGGTGCCATATTCACGAACCTGACCCGTGACCACATGGATTTCCATGAGACCATGGAGAACTACCTCAAGGCAAAGAAGAGTTTCTTCGACAACCTGCCACGCAACTCGTTTGCCATAACAAATCTCGATGACAAGAACGGGCCGGTAATGGTACAGAACTGCCGTGGCGATGTGAAGAACTACTCTACCCGCACAATATGCGACTACAAGGCACGCATCATCGAGACACACCTTGACGGAATGATTCTGGAATTCAACAACAGAGAGTTCTCGACTCTGCTGACAGGCCGTTTTAACATTAGCAACCTTCTTGCCATCTACGCCACAGCCGTTGAGCTTGGCAAGGAGCCGGAGGAGGTACTGAGGGTCATGAGCACCCTGAAGCCTGTATCAGGACGTTTTGAGACCCTGCGCTCGCCCGAAGGAGTATCGGCTATCGTTGACTACGCACACACCCCCGACGCACTGAAGAACGTGCTCGGAACAATAAATGAGGTGCTCCGGGGATGCGGCAATGTCATTACCGTTGTCGGCGCAGGCGGAAACCGCGACAAGGGCAAGCGCCCCATCATGGCTGTTGAGGCCGTAAAGGGCAGCAGCAGAGTTATACTCACTTCGGACAATCCGCGTAACGAAGAGCCGCAGGATATCATCAACGATATGCTGGAAGGCCTAAACGATGAACAGAAGAAACGTGTCATATCGATTGTTGACCGCAAGGAGGCCATCAGAACCGCGTGTGCACTGGCACAGAAAGGCGACGTCATTCTTGTAGCAGGCAAGGGGCATGAGGACTATCAGGAAATCAAAGGTGTGAAGCACCATTTTGATGACAAAGAGATAATTAAGGAAATATTCAACGCATAGATAATTAGAAAAGATGCTGTACTATTTGTATGACCTGCTACAGGATAGCGGAATTCCGGGAATGAGACTATTCAGCTATGTCTCATTCAGAGCCTTGCTTTCGGCCGTAATAGCGTTGCTCATATCAGCATGGTTCGGAAGCACGCTGATAAAATACTTCAAGAAGAAACAGATTACCGAGACATTGAGGGAGTTCGACAAGAACAACCTGAAGGCCGGAGTCCCCACCATGGGTGGCATAATAATCATAATAGCCATACTTATCCCCTGCCTTCTTATCGGCAGAC
Source organism: Bacteroidaceae bacterium (assembly GCA_017536695.1). GTDB lineage: Bacteria > Bacteroidota > Bacteroidia > Bacteroidales > Bacteroidaceae > HGM04593. The sequence goes on from JAFXGX010000074.1 coordinate 68,209, forward strand.
TGGACAATGTATACATGATTCTGCTTATCATAACCACCGTATGGCTCGGACTGCTCGGTTTTGCCGATGACTACATAAAGACCTTCAAGAAGAACAAGGACGGCATTCCAGGAAAAGCCAAGATTGCCGCACAGGTCGGGCTTGGACTTGTCATCGGTCTCACGCTCTGTTTCAGTCCACAGGCCGTAATGCGCGAGAACATTACCGTCGAGAAGAACAATGTCGAGCAGGTAGAGCACCGCAAGGAAGCCACCAAAGAGAACAAGACAACCATACCTTTTGTAAAGGACCATAACATAAACTACAGCGAGATAATGTCATTCTGCGGCGACTACAAGGAGGAGGCCGGCTGGGCATTGTTCGTCGTAATAACCGTTCTGGTCATAACAGCTGTCTCAAACGGAGCGAACCTGAATGACGGCATGGACGGCATGCTGGCGGGAAATGCGGCCATAATAGGTGTCACGCTGGCAATACTGGCATATGTCTCGAGTCACGTCGCATTGGCAGAGTATCTGAACATCATGTTCCTACCGGGCGGTGAAGAGGTCGTGATATTCACATTCGCATTCATTGGCGCACTGATAGGATTCCTGTGGTACAACGCATTCCCTGCGCAGGTATTCATGGGTGACACCGGCAGCCTTACCATCGGCGGTATAATAGCGGTAGTGGCAATACTCCTGCACAAGGAACTGCTTCTCATACTACTCTGCGGAATATTTGTTGCCGAGAACATGTCGGTAATCATGCAGGTGGCATATTTCAAGCAAGGCAAGAAGAAGGGCATCAAGCAGAGGATTTTCCGCCGCACACCCCTGCACCACCACTATAATGTAGAGGACGAGAAACTTGACAAGGATTGCACATATATATTCAAGGGTCCCGAGCGTCCGCTACATGAGGCAAAGATTACAGTACGTTTCTGGATTGTCACCATCATTATGGCAGCATTGACACTCATGACACTAAAGATAAGATAAGTTGAAAGTTTAATGTTTAATGTTTAGTGTTTATGGAGAAGAGAATCATTATATTGGGAGGCGGCGAGAGCGGATGCGGAGCTGCAATATTGGCCAACAAACTCGGGTTCGATGTCTTTCTCTCGGACTTCGGAAGCATTGCCGACAAATACAAGGAGATGCTTGACAAGCACAATATCCCTTGGGAGGAGAGACAGCACACCGAGGAACTCATTCTCAATGCTCAGGAGGTCATCAAGAGTCCGGGTATTCCGAATGAGGCACCGATAGTGGTAAAGGTCAGAGAAGCCGGAATTCCCATAATTTCGGAAATAGAGTTCGCAGGACGCTACACAAGAGCCAAGATGGTATGTATTACCGGCAGTAACGGCAAGACTACAACCACATCGCTGATATACCATATTTTCCGCGAGGCAGGACTGAACGTAGGACTTGCGGGAAATATCGGGAGTAGCCTTGCCCTTCAAGTGGCCGAAGGAGACAAGGACTATTATATCGTTGAGCTAAGCAGTTTCCAGCTTGACAACATGTACGAGTTCCGTGCCAACGTGGCTGTACTCATGAACATCACGCCCGACCATCTGGACCGATACGGCTACAAGATGCAGAACTATATTGATGCAAAGTTCCGCATACTGCAGAACCAGCAGCCCGATGATGCATTCGTATACTGGAACGATGACCCGATAATTAAGAGTGAATTGCCTAAGTACAAGCATGGAAAGCTCTACCCGTTCGCCGAGGAGAAGCGCGAAGGGGCCGCAGCATATACACAAGAGGAGACTCTTGTATTTACCGAGCCTGTTCCGTTCAATATGGAGCTTGAGGAGTTGTCACTGACAGGCAAGCACAACCTCTACAACTCGATGGCGGCAGGAATATCGGCCAATGTAGCGGGCATACGCAAGGAAACCATCCGCGAGGCACTCAGTTCATTCACAGGAGTTGAGCACAGGCTTGAGAAGGTAGCCAAGGTCAATGGTGTCGAGTACATCAACGACTCCAAGGCAACCAACGTGAACAGCTGCTGGTATGCACTGCAGAGCATGAAAGGCAAGACCGTCCTTATCCTTGGCGGAAAAGACAAAGGAAACGACTACAGCGAGATTGCCGACCTTGTAAAAGAAAAGTGCAGCGCACTTATATTCCTTGGGGCCGACAATAGCAAACTGAAGGAGTTCTTCGGTGGCTTCGGCTTGCCGATATTTGATACACACTCAATGCAGGAGTGCGTAGAGGTAGCCTACAAGACTGCCAAAAGCGGCGAGACAGTGCTGCTTAGTCCCTGCTGCGCAAGCTTCGACCTTTTCAAGAGCTACGAGGAGAGGGGCCGAATGTTCAAGGAATGTGTATGCAAACTGTAATGCAAATGATATAAAACAACAAGGAAAATCATCTATAATAACATATACACACAAACACCTATGGGAGGCGACAAATTAAAGAGAATATTATTCAAGGGAGACAAGATTATATGGGCTGTCTTCTTCATCATCTGTGCAATTTCATGGGTGGAAGTGTTCAGTGCAACCAGCCGCCAACTGGACAGCACAGAGAGCTATTGGATTCCTATCATCAAACACACTGCATTCCTGATAGCGGGAACAGGACTGATTGTGATTATACAGAATCTGGAGGTGAGTCACGTGAAGAAACTTACAATGGTATTCTTTTGGCTGGGACTCATCGGACTCATTTGGGCACAGTTCGACCCAAATTCGGCGAGAAACGGCAGTGCCCGCTGGATTGATGTATTCGGCCTCTTCACCATTCAGCCGATGGAAATTGCCAAGATAGGAATTGTGATGCTGACAGCAAGGATAATGTCCGAGCATCAGCACGAACGCGGGACCAAAGGAAGTGCACTGAAAGAGATTGTAAAGTACAGCATTCTGCCTATACTTATAATATTCAAGGAGAACCTCTCCACTGCTGCACTTATTGTCTTCACCATAGGCATGATGATGTATATTGGCCGATGCCCCAACAAACAGTTGCTCGGAATATGCGGAATAGGTGTCGTGGGCGCGATATTCGGCATTGCGGTGCTGCTTGCGTTACCCGACTCCATTGCTAAGGAAGAAGGCAGCTTTGGAAGCAAAGTCATAACCTGGAAACACAGAATCCAGGCAATCGGCGACAGCAAACCCATTGACCCCGATACATACAAGATTGAGGATGACCAAAGAGCACATGCCAACATGGCAATAGCCTCCAGTCATTTTATCGGCTGCGGCCCCGGCAACTCCATGCAACGCGACAATATTCCGCATTCATACTCCGACTTCATATATGCTATAATCATTGAAGAACTGGGGCTCATAGGAGGAATAACCGTGCTGCTGCTATACCTCACACTACTTTACCGGTGCGGTAAGATTGCCGAGAGGAGCGAGGACGCATACACGGCATATATGGCCATGGGATTCGGAATAATAATAACCCTGCAGGCCATGCTGCACATGTACATTTCTGTTGGCGACTTTGTAACGGGCCAGCCGTTGCCATTGATAAGCCAGGGAGGAACATCTGTAGTCATAAATTGTATATATATAGGAATGCTGCTCTCAATAAGCAGGCATGCAAGAAGAATTGAACCGGCAGAGAAAAGCAAGACCATCGAGAGTGACAACCAATAAAACAGAGGCACTATGAAAAAGGAGTACAGAATAATCATAAGTGGAGGAGGTACAGGCGGTCATATATTCCCCGCTCTATCCATAGCAGATGCCATAAAGGCGAAGCACCCCGAGGCAAAGATACTGTTTGTGGGAGCTAACAACAGGATGGAAATGCAGAGAGTGCCCGACGCGGGATATGAGATTGTGGGTCTTCCCATTGCCGGATTCGACCGCAAGAACCTGTTGAAGAACATCAAGGTGCTGTGGCTCATACTCAAGAGCCAGCGCATGGCAAAGAAGATAATAAAGGAGTTCGCGCCCCAGGCAGCGGTCGGAGTTGGCGGATATGCCAGCGGCCCTACACTGAAGATGGCTGCAAGCATGAACATACCTACACTTATACAGGAGCAGAACTCATATGCAGGTGTGACGAACAAGATTCTTGCAAAGAAAGCCAAGATGATTTGCGTGGCTTATGAGGGTATGGAGCGTTTCTTTCCGCATGAGAAAATCAAGCTCACAGGCAATCCTGTACGCAAGAGCCTTATCGAGATGCGTTCGAACCGCAACGAGGCAATGGGCAGAATGGGACTCGATGCAGATAAAAAGTGCGTGCTCATTGTCGGCGGCAGCCTGGGCGCACGCAGCATAAACGAGAGCATTATGGCCCAGATTGAGCTTATAAGAAAGAACGGCGACATACAGTTTGTATGGCAGACAGGCAAACTCTATTTCGAGGAGATGAAGAGGAGGGTCGCCGAGGCCGGTGCGCCCGGGAATCTCATCGTTACGGACTTTGTTACCAACATGGCCGATGCCCTCAGTGCAGCCAACCTTGTGGTGTCGCGTGCAGGAGCCGGCTCAATATCGGAGTTCGCACTGATTGGGAAGGCTGTAATACTCGTTCCCTCACCTAACGTGTCGGAGGACCACCAGACAAAGAATGCCATGGCACTTGTCGACAAGAACGCAGCGATATATGTAGCCGACAACAAGGCAAAGGATGAACTTGTAGCAAAGGCTATCGAGACAGTCAATGATGACGCACTGCTCAGAAGCCTTGAGGAGAATATCGAGAAGATGGGCAGACCTAATGCAGCCGAGGAGATTGCCAATGAGGTCATGATGCTTGCCGACGCATACATTGAAAAAGAGACACGACGCAAAAAAGAAAATTTGAAATAAGAGGCTTCTAATGGAACTAAATGATATAAAATCGGTATATTTCCTCGGTGCCGGAGGAATTGGGATGAGCGCTCTTGTCAGGTACTTCCTGCACGAGGGGAAGTTCGTTGCCGGATACGATCGCACACCATCCCCACTCACAGACAAGCTCATTGAGGAGGGAGCGGTACTTCACTTCGAGGAGAACGTGGAGCTTATACCCGCCGAATGCAAGTGCCCCGAATCGACACTTGTGATATACACCCCTGCAATACCTGCCGACCACAAGGAATGGCCACTGTTCAGGAACGGCGGGTTCACAATAATGAAGAGAGCAGAGGTGCTTGGAATAATCACAAAGGGGAAGAGAGGTGTATGCGCAGCAGGAACACATGGCAAGACAACTACCTCTACCATGACAGCACATCTGTTGCACCAGTCCGAGGTAGACTGCGCTGCATTCCTCGGTGGCATATCAAAGAACTACAAGAGCAACCTTGTGCTCAGCGAGAAGAGTGACTTCGTTGTCATTGAGGCCGATGAGTATGACCGCTCGTTCCTGCATCTTGAACCTTATATTGCAGCAATAACATCGGCCGACCCCGACCACCTTGACATATACGGCAACAAGGAGAACTATCTTGAGGCATTCGCACAGTTTACCGAGAAGATTCGCCCAGGAGGATATCTTATAATACATGAAGGACTTGAGGTCGTACCGCGCACGCAGGAGAACGTCACAACCTACATATATGGCCGAGAGAGCGGTGATTTCCACGCCGAGAACATACGTATCGGAGGTGGAACAATAATCTTCGACTACGTGTCGCCTTGGCAAAGGATTGAGAATGTAGAGCTTGGCGTTCCAGTAAGTATAAACATAGAGAACGGTGTAGTTTCGATGGCCATGGCCGAGATATGCGGAGCCACAGCAGATGAGCTCAGACGCGGCATGAAGAGCTTTGCCGGCGCCGACAGACGTTTCGACTTCCACATCAAGGAGGAGAACCTTGTACTGCTGAGCGACTATGCACACCACCCCGATGAGGTAAGGGCATGCGCAAAGTCGATAAAGGAGCTATACTGCGACAAAAGGGTAACAGCACTTTTCCAACCCCACCTGTTCAGCCGCACAGCCGATTTCTACAGGGAGTTCGCGCAGAGCCTGTCACTGTTCGACAAGGTCATACTTGTCGACATATACCCCGCACGTGAGAAGCCTATGCCGGGCGTGACAAGCAAGCTCATTTTCGATTGCCTTGATGAGGGCGTCGAGAAGATGATGTGCAGCCGCGCCGATGTGCTAAAGGTAATAGAAGAAGAGAAGAACAATATCGAGGTACTCGTGTCACTCGGTGCAGGAGACATCGAGAACGATGTTCCTGAAATGAAGAAGATACTCAAGAACAGACAATGCTAAAGAAGATTTTCATATACCTGTTGTGGGGAGCTGTTGCATGCTACCTGGTGTTTGCATTCATAATTGTCCCCAACATCCCCGACAATGGTCAATGCAAGGGAGTGCTCATTACCGTTGCCAACGATGACAACGGCAACCTTACCGATGAAAACATCATGGAGTTGCTCGGGAACGAGGGTCTTGACCCGCAAAAGAGGAAACTTGAGGATATCGACTGTCACAAGATTGAGACATTCCTTGACGGCATAACCCTTGTAAAGGAGTGTCAGGTATACAAGAGCACCACAGGACGTGTGAATATCGATATCGAATGCCGCATCCCCATAATGAAAGTGCACGAGGATGGAGGAAACAGCTATTATATTGACTCGGAAGGCGACACTATCGTCGACATACACAAGGCGCTCCACCTTCCGATAGCCAGCGGGCACATCACAAAGGAGATGAGAAAGAACCAGCTGAAAGATATTGCCTGCGCGATATACAACAATGGATTCTGGCGCGCACAGATAGAGCAGGTATACTTCAACAACTTGGGCGAGATAGTTATGGTACCACGTGTAGGCAGCCACATCATCGAGTTCGGCACCGTTGATAACGCGTCGGAGAAACTCGACAAGCTCTACACATTCTACTCAAAGGGACTCAACAGCATGGGTTGGGAAAAGTATGAGAAACTGAACATCGAGTTCAACGACAAAGTGATAAGCACAAAGAAAAATAAGTAAGAAGCAACAATATGGGACAGACCAATTACATCGTAGCAATCGAGCTGAGCTCATCCAAGGTGACCGGTGCAGCAGGCATAGAGACGCACAACGGCATAAAGATAATAGCCACTGCAAGCACACGTGTGGACGGATACATATCAAAAGGAATAGTGCGTAATGTCGACAAGACCAGCGAGGCAATCACAAATATCATAAACAGCCTTGAGTCGAACATCAGTGAGGATGCCGGCGGCAAGGATATCATGATAAAGAAGGCATATGTCTCCCTGTCCGGTCTCACGCTCCGCAGCATCAAGTCCAAAGTAACGAAGAACTTCGACAACTATACAAAGATTACGGCCGAGGTCATCAGCGAGCTTGAGGATGAGAACGACAGGCTCTTCCAGATACCCGAGGGTTATGTAAAGGTCAATGCAATAACACAGGAGTACAAGATTGACGGCAAGACAGACCGTGCCCCGATTGGAGCCCCAGCCATGACAATTGAGGGACATTTCCTCAACATACTCATCAAGAAGCAGTATCTTGAGCAGCTTAACGAAAGTTTCGCTCTTGCGAAGGTAGAGATTGCCGACAGTTTTATCGCAGCACGTATGGATGCCGACATAATACTAACGAAGGATGACCGTCGCAACGGATGCGCATTGGTCAACATCGGTGCAGACACGACAACGGTAACTGTCTACAACAGCGACAGTCTGCGCAAACTGACAGTCATTCCCTTCGGAAGCAGCAACATAACACACGACCTGTGCGCAGAACAGATATCATACGACCAGGCCGAAGCGATAAAGATAAGCCGCGGATACCATTCGGCGACAGAAGAGAAAGAGCCCATTGACAACGCAACTGTAAACGACATCATAAGCGGCCGCATGTGCGAGATTCTACAGAATGTAAAATACCAGATTGAAGAATCGGGCGAACTGATAAACAAGATTGTCTTTACCGGCGGAGGCTCCAAACTCAAGAATTTCGCGCTTCTGCTCGAGGAGTATCTGCCCGACTTCAAGACATCGGTTGCAGCAGAGCCCCAGCTCGCGTTCGAGTGCCGTCCCGGGGTAAACACGATAGGTGTCTTCACCACAGCGTTGTACGGACTGCTCAACCATGGCAAGGATGACTGCTGCGAAGAGATGACACAGGAGACCCCCGTAAATGGCGGCACACTGTTCACTGATGATGATATGAGCGGCAGAGAGGAAGAGAAGGAGGAGATAACGGAGACCCAGAAAGAGAAACCACAAGAGGAAAAGAAAGAGGAGAAAAGCAGTGGCAAGAAGAGCGGCGGCAAGAAAGGCGGCAAGAAAGATGACAAATCAGGATGGTTCGGTGGCCTCTTCGGAGCTGTAGGAGACATAATCAAGAATGCCACACGCGAGGACCCCGAACAAGAGACAGAAAACGAAGACGAATAACAAATGATACAAAACAGTACGAATATGGATGAACCGGTAAAGAAGACACTGCCATTTGCAATACCTACTGAATGCCCAAGAATAATAAAGGTAGTAGGAGTGGGCGGCGGCGGCAGCAACGCTGTACACAACATGTACCGTAAAGGCATACACAACGTATCATTTGCGGTATGCAACACCGACATGCAGGCGATGCAGAACTCGCCAATTCCTAAGAAGGTGCAGCTCGGTGTGGAGATAACCGAAGGATTGGGAGCAGGCAACGACCCCGAGGTAGCACGCAGGGCTGCAGAGGAGAGCCGCGAGGAGATTACACGTCTGTTCAACGACGGGACAAAGATGGCATTCATCACCGCCGGCATGGGTGGAGGAACCGGTACGGGAGCAGCACCTGTTGTGGCAGAGATTGCCAAGAGCCTTGGCATCCTCACAGTGGGCATCGTGACTATCCCTTTCAAATTCGAGATGACCGGAAAGATAAAACAGGCCCTAAAAGGAGTCATCGAGATATCGAAGCATGTCGACGCGCTGCTGGTAATCAACAACCAGCGTCTCATTGACATGTACCCCAAGCTCGAGGTTACCGAGGGTTTCCACCTGGTGGACAATGTGCTGACCACTGCTACAAAGAGCATTGCCGAGATAATAACGGCTCGCGGCACCATCAACCTCGACTTCCGCGACGTAAGGAAGATACTCAAGAACGGCGGAGTGGCGATAATGAGCTACGGAATAGAGAAAGGCGAGAAGCGCGTGTCACGAGCATTCCAGAGCGCCCTTCACTCGCCGCTGCTCAATGACAACGACATATATAAGTCGAAGAAGATTCTCTTCAACATATACGAGAACCCCAACACCCCTATCCGCATTGAGGAGATGGCCGAGGTTGAGGCATTCATGGCAAAGTTCCAGGAAGATGACATCGAGCTCATCTGGGGATACAGCAAGGACCACAATCTTGAGGAGGGTTCGGTAAAGGTCACGGTACTTGCTACAGGATTCGGCATGAAAGATATTCCTGGTATGGAACCTGTGATAAAGGAAGAGGAGAAGGCCAACGAAGCCATCACGCATGCCGAGCAGATGCAGAGAGAGAAAGAGAACAGAGAGCTTGAAAAGATGGTAGGAGTCTTCTACAAGTCGGAGTACAAGACCTATATATTCAAAGGCGATGAGATGTACAACGAAGAGTTCATCGAAGCGCTTGACAACTCCCCCACATACAAGCGCAGCACCATGGAACTTGAGAAGATTACAGACAGCATGGTAATGCAGGCTTCCGATTCGGCCGTTACTGAACAAGTGACAGTTGGGAGCGTTGTAGAGGGTGAAGCGGGTGAGGTTGAGCCCGCAGAAGAGAACGAGAATTATGAAACCGAAAAATTTGAATAATATGGAACTATTTGACATTATCAGCAATGACATAAAGGAGGCCATGAAGGCCAAGGACAAAGTCGCCCTTGACACTCTGCGCAACATAAAGAAGGTACTGCTTGAGGCAAAGACCGCACCTGGAGCCGGAGACACAGTGAGCGATGAGACAGCAATCAAGCTCATACAGAAGCTTGTCAAGCAGGGTAAGGAGTCGGCCGAGCTCTACAGTAGCCAGAACCGTCCTGAACTTGCAGCAGAGGAACTTGCACAGGTCGCAGTCATGGAGAAGTACCTGCCAAAACAGATGAGCGAAGAGGAAGTTACAGCCGTGCTGAAGGAGATTATCGCACAGACCGGCGCCAAAGGGCCACAGGAGATGGGCAAGGTAATGGGTGTTGCGACAAAGCAGCTCGCAGGCAAGGCCGAGGGCAGGCTGATTTCAACAATCGTAAAGCAGCTGCTCAACAACTAATCGAACAGTTCCCTGAGAACATCCATTGACCTGAGGTGTGGAAAATCGGGGATATGCAGACGGTAATATGTAGTGAGGATTGCGAGGTATGTGCCTCGCAATTCCCTGTTCAATGAGAGCATATGCATTGAGTCATATCCCGTACGCAAGAGGTTCACGAACGGAACAGCTTCCGCAGGCATCAGGAAATCGGGATGCAGGGGGTGCTCATTCACTACACAGCCATGCAGCAGGTCGACGTAGCTCCGTGCGGTATATCCTTCAAGATTGGGATATATTCCGAGGTATCGCAACAGCTGAACCATGAACACCAGATGAAAATCGGCATAACCGTTCTCAAGATTGTCGAACAGCACAAGAGAGCGGTCAAGGAAGTTGAAGAGAGCCTCATCACCACCCTCTTCACGCAATGCGAATGTAAGCAGTTCCGAGAGATAAAGAGCTATTGAGGACTTTACCACATCGCTCTGCACTGTCGAATAGAGCATGTATGGCTGTACATCCGATATACGGGAAAGAGACTTTCCCTTTTTGTAGTTCGCCGCAAAAGAGAGCATCGACAACGGCTGGAAAAGGACACGGCGTGCCCTGCCCTTGCCACTGCCGGATACAGGCACAAGAAAAGATAGACGCCCATGCGAACGCGTGTAGATATCGGCAATCATCAGACTGTCGCTATACTTCAATGTTCTCAACACTATCCCGTCAAATTTCTCAATCATCGGTTAAAAAGATAGCCTTACTTATCAGAATACAACCATTTACGAATGCAAATTTACAAAAAAAACAGCAAATCCTTTGCCAATTCAAAAAAAGGTTATACCTTTGCATTCGCTTTAGCAACTAAACACTGTTGAACCGCCCTCAAAAGGGGATTTGACAACAGAAGGCCCATTCGTCTATCGGCTAGGACGCAAGATTTTCATTCTTGAAAGAGGGGTTCGATTCCCCTATGGGCTACAATTAAAACTAAAAAGAATATAAAGAGATGGCAAATCACAAATCATCACTTAAGAGAATCAGACAGACAGAGAAGAGAAATCTCCAGAACCGTTACTATGGCAAGAACATGCGTTCAGCAGTTCGCAGCCTCCGTAATATGACAGACAAGAGCGAGGCTTTGGCTAAGTTCCCCGAGGTACAGAAAATGCTTGACAGAATGGCTAAGCGTGGTCTCATCCACAAGAACAAGGCTGCAAACCTCAAGTCAGGTCTGTGCGCCAGAATCGCAAAGTTAGCCTAAATTTTGAAACATATATTTACCGAACAGGAGGCTGGATTTACATCCAGCCTTTTCGTGTTGTAGGCACATAAGAACCCGCGAACAACCCTTCCTACAATCCCGGGCAGCACCCGGGCTCCAGTATGACAGGTACGCGGTCTGTTCTCTTGCACAGGTAATTTCGGCTCAGTAGAAATTTCGTGTGGACGAAATAACTCAACTAAATAAAACTGTTATTCCTTGGTTTATTTTACCCTTAATCTGTTGTCGTTTATTCTTCTTGTTGTCGTTCTATCACATACTTCGGTTGAAGCAACGGTCAAGCCATCTTTCGGTCAGAGCCAACGACTTGGCGGCATAGTCGTGAGGAGCATCACCCGGAGGACACTCG
>JAFXGX010000075.1 GCA_017536695.1 Bacteroidaceae bacterium
TCAACCAATGCTTTTGCGGAAAGTTTTAATGCAAAGATTAAGGCGTTTAGGACACAACTAAGAGGTGTAACGGATTTAAAGTTTTTCTTCTATAGATTGACTAAACTTTTTGCTTAGCCCCCCAGACTTTGCAGGTGAGCCAAAGTATAACTCCGAGGATTCTAAGAGGGAGTTTGAATAACATAGAAGCGTGGAACTGTATGCCACATCTCAAAGTGAAGGTGCTAGGAAAACCTCAGTGTAAAGATATGGGAATAACAGTCCCACGCGAAGCGTGGAGACTATTACATCATCTCTTGTACACTTGTGATTAAAGTTTCCTAGGCTTTTCACTTACAAGAAGAAGACATAACGCCTCTTAAATATGTAAAAACAGTGCTTGACACTGATAGTGCAAATATAGAACTAATTTTAACATAAACGTTGTTTTTTCACTAATTATTAGAAGTGAATATTGCAAAAATGCGCTATATTACCTATTTTCAAGGTATTATGGTGCATTTGCTTTATATTCTCATATATAAGGGATTCACTTTTATATTTTCCCAACTATTTCTGAAAATAAAAAAAGAAGAATATTTTTTATAGTAGTCAAAATTGTAAGTTGCGCAAGTGCGAAACTTGGTTGCGTTGAGCGCAACTGTTGCGCAAAAGGTATTGAAAAGGTGTTGAAGAAAACAAGAAAGACTCTCAAGGAATTCTTGAGAGTCTTTCTTTGTCGGGATGACTGGATTCGAACCAGCGACCACACGCCCCCCAGACGCGTACTCTAACCGGGCTGAGCTACATCCCGCTCATTTGCGATTGCAAAGATACAAACATTTCACGAATAAACAACATTTTTTACAGAATATTTTCTTCCGCCTTAAACTTATTGTCCAAAGCGGAAGAAAATACTCAAGTTCCTTTTCCGTGACTGGGCAGCAACTTCAATTTTAGCCTTTCAACGCCTTATATGAGCGCAAGCCGTATATTGTCACAATAAGGAAACATACGAGCGGCAAAGCAAACGAAACGTTCACTGCCGGCAGTCCGGCAATGATACCCTGGTCGATGACAAGCCCTTGAAGAGGAGGCATGACAGCACCTCCCACAATTGCCATTACAAGGAACGCTGCACCAAGCGAAGTATCATATATCTCTACATTCTCAAGTGCAATGCCATAGATTGTGGGGAACATAAGTGACATGAATGCAGAGATTCCTACAAGACAGTAGAGTCCAGGCATTCCCACAAAGAATATTGTACCGAGCGAGCACAACATAGCGCCCACACCGAAGATTGAAAGCAGCATGCGGGAATTCATATATTTCATAAGGAACGTGCTTATGAAACGGCTGCACAGGAACATACTCATCGCAATGATATTGTAGTTCTGGGCAGTAGCCTTGTTTATGCCGAGATTATCGGCATACTGGATAATGAATGTCCACACCATAATCTGCGCTGCCACATAGAACATCTGTGCAACAACTCCCTCACGATAGATTTTGTTGTGCCAAAGGCGACCAAGCGTAGCAAGAGCATTATCCTGTCTATCAGCAGATGACGTCTGAGGCATCTTCTTGAAGGCAATAATTATGAATATCACAAGCACCACCAGACCGAGAATCACGTACGGGTCACGGATAACAGCCAAATCGTGAAGACGGATACTGGCCTTCTCTGCCTCACTTAGAGTCCCGAAAATTATATCGCCATTTGCATCACGGACATCACACAACAGTGACGGGAGTACTATCATTGATGCTACAGCCATACCCATGAGTGAACCCATAGGATTAAATGCCTGAGCCAGATTAAGACGCCGGGTAGATGTCTCCTTTGAGCCGAGCGAAAGGATAAACGGATTCGCAGTTGTCTCAAGGAACGCAAGGCCGAATGTCAGGATATAAAGCGACAGGCAGAAGAATATGAAGTTCTGCATATATGCCGCAGGAATAAACAGGAATGCGCCCACTGCATAGAGCCCCAAACCAAGCAGGATACCACTTTTATAGCTGTATTTGCGTATGAAAAGCGCTGCGGGAACGGCCATTGTGGCATATCCGCCGTAAAATGCAAACTGCACCCACGAAGCCTCGAATGTAGAAAGTTCCATTACAGTTTGGAAAGCGGCAACCATGGGATTGGTTATATCATTGGCAAAACCCCACAAGGCAAAAAGCGATGTAATAAGAATGAAGGTTACAAGATACCTTTTCTCGACAAGTTTTGATTTCATGAACTATTCTAATTAAATTCTCATTTTCAATACAGGTGGAACATACGCTCCATTAGTTGCCACTTCTCAGCCGATGACATTCCACTCTTGACAAGCTGGAACTCAGCCATATAATCCTCCCACTCCGCCTGACGGGGCAATGTGGAAAGATGCTCCATTGCAGACTCCCACTCAAAATCAAGCGGGGTCTCGACAATCATAAAGAGCCGTGTACCTAAAATGTAGATTTCCATCTCAAGTATACCGACCTGACGTATGCCGTCAAGCACCTCTTTCCATGCATGCTCGCGGCTATGGCGCTTGCGGTATTCAGCTATCAGTTCTGGATTATCACGCAGGTCCAGTGTCTGGCAGTAACGCTTCACAGGTCCTTTATATTCCTGTACGGGATAACCGTTCTTTGGATTTTCCATGTTTTTTATATTATCTATCTGTAACAAAACGAATATTCACGCACAATATCACATTCGGGGGGTGTACACTTTTGGCGACACACTGTTACGTACTGTTTCACGTATTCCCGACAAGCCTTCAACCTCGCCTGCAGCCATAGCCTGTACAAGGATATTACCCATTGCAGTGGCCTCGACTGGACCTGCCCACACAGGAATTCCTAGTGCATCGGCTGTCATCTGGTTAAGCAAAGCATTCTGCGAGCCGCCACCAATAATGTGAAGGCACTTTATCGGTTCCGGAAGTATCCTGTTCACACCTTCTATTGCATCACTGTATCTTTTTGCCAACGACAGGAAGAGACAGCGCGCCATTTCAGCCTTACTCTGCGGCACAGACTGGGATGTCGCCCCGCAATAGTCACATATAGCCTTCTCCATCGACACAGGATTCATGAACGCAGCGTCATCAACAGGTATTATACTATCTATGCACGCACTTTCTGCAGCAGGAAGAAGTTCAGAGTAAGAAATTTCCTCGCCACGTTCTTTCCATTCACTCATAAGACGCTGCAGTATCCACAATCCTGTGATGTTCTGCAAGAAACGTATTTTCTCCCCGACTGCACCTTCATTCGTAAAGCCGGCAAGGCGTGCCTCCTCTGTAAGAATCGGTTCAGGCATCTCCACGCCGAGCAACGACCATGTTCCTGAACTCAGAAAAGCAACATTTCCGCAGCTTTCCACAGCAGGAACTGCAGCAACAGCGGATGCGGTATCGTGCGAGCCGACTGCAACCACATCAACTTCACCAAGTCCTGTCTCTTCAGCAATATCCGGGCGTAGTTTCCCTCGCACTGTTCCAGGCATGACAATCTCGCCGAAGATTCGCTCGGGCAGCTCAAAAGCTCTTATAGTCTCCCATGACCACTCTCTTGCCTTTGCATCAAGAAGTTCCGATGTCGAGGCAATGCTGTACTCGTTGTTAGCGACACCTGTAAGGAAGTAAGCGAAAAGATCAGGCATGAAAAGAAGTTTATCCGCCGCCTCAAGCTGTGCGCTGCCCTTCATGCTGTACAGTTGCGAAAGAGTGTTTATTTCCATTGCCTGAATACCTGTAACATTATAACGGTCCGCAGGAGCAATAATTCTGGAGAGTTCATCCGGCACACCCTTCGTACGCTCATCACGATAGCAGACCGGATTTCCAAGAAGCACACCGTCGCGGTCAATAAGCCCAAAATCCACGCCCCAAGTATCTATACCAATGCTCACAACATTGTACCCTTTAGCAGCTGCAGCCTTCAGGCCGGCCTTCATATCCTCAAAGAGTGCCGGGAAATCCCAATAGAGATGCCCGCCAAGACGTACCTGACGATTACCGAAACGATGCACCTCCTCCATAACAATGTGTCCACCCTCGAGCCAGCCAGCCATTACACGCCCACTGCCACCGCCAAAGTCGACTGCAAGATATACCTTCCTCATCAGTGCACTATTTTATTGGACTCTTCTTGCCAAGAACATAAATGTCAAGGTCCTCAATCTCCTGAGGAGTAAGAACTGAATAGTCTCCTCCACTCTGTATTATTATGCGGCATGCCATCTCAAAGAACATGGCACGCTCAAAAGCCTGGTCGAAATCCTTACCGCACACCACCTGTCCATGATTCGTAAGCAGTATCGAGTTATGCTCCTTCATCGCTTCGACCACGGCTTGTGCCAGTTCGGGAGAGCCAGGACGCAGATAAGGGATTACAGGAATCTCGCGTCCCACATGACATGGGACTTCAGCTGTCACATTGAAGTTTGAGGGTTTCTGTTTCATACAAGACACCGATGTCGCATATGGCGACTGGAAGTGCAGCACAACGTTCACATCGGGACGCGCACGAAGCACACCCAGATGGAAGCCACTCTCCATTGAAGGTTTCACGCCATTGATAACCTCTCCTGTTGCTATAACACACTGAGAGACCTTCTCTTTCTGGATTTCAGGGACCCAAGAGCCTGTACCCGACACAAGAGCCTCTTCACCAATACGCCACGACAGATTTCCACTGCTGCAGACTGTCAGGCCCGCATCACCTACACGATGCGCCTGCCTTATAAACTCCTCTATATGCAGATTCGTAATCATTGTTGAGATATTTAGGAACAGGAGCAGACAGGCACAAGGCCTGTCACTCTCCCATTAAGAAACTGTTTTAAAAAAATTACTTGTAGATAGGACCATAGTTCTGGCAAGCCCTGTAATCAGCACCTTCCTTGTCCATTCCGAAGGCATTCCATGCTGCAGGACGGAAAATCTTATCTTCAGGCACATTGTGCATGCACACAGGAATGCGCAACATTGATGCCAATGTAATAAGGTCAGCACCAATATGACCATAACTTATAGCACCATGATTGGCACCCCAATTATTCATCACAGAATATACATCCTTGAAAGGAGCCTTTGTCTCATCAAGACGTGGGACAAACCATGTAGTAGGCCATGTCGGGTCAGTACGCATGTTAAGCACATCGTGTATCTCCGGAGCAACATCAGCAGTCCATCCCTCAGCAATCTGCAATACAGGACCAAGCCCCTTTACCAAGTTAAGACGAGACATTGTAACAGGCATACCGCCCTTTGAGAGGAAGTTGCTTGAGAAACCACCGCCACGGAAGTAGTCACGGTCGGCAGGCATCCAGTTCGTATTCTTGAGACAACCCTCTACGTCAGCTTCAGTCATCTCCCATGCAGGCTTCATACAAGGCTCCCCGGCAGCATTAACGCTTGCACCGGTAGCATCCAAAGTCGCAGCACCAGAATTGATAAGGTGAATCATACCGCCCGCTGCAAGGCCAGTAAGTTCCTTACCTGTAACACGTTTCACAGCTTCGGGACTCCAATATGTACGTACATCCGAGAACATCTGTCCACAACCTGTGAGCAATTTGCCGAAGAGCATTGCCACACCATTGCAAGCATCGTTTTCTGTGGCTAAAACATAAGCCTCACGAATACCGTTCCAGTCGAAAGTACTACACATGAGTGCCTCGGTAAAGTCGCCGTTAGGTTTCCAGTCAGTCCACTGTCGCTGCCCCTGGAATCCTGCAGCAATGGCATTATGTCCGATAGCCTCTTCCTTAAAGCCAAGTTCGCGGAGTTTTGGATTACCAAGCATAAGGTCACGGACTATAAGGGTCATCTTTACAACAAACTCCCAATCAGCATCCTTGCCGGCACGGTCTTTCTGTTTCTCAGGGCGATTCTTGTCCCAGCCTTCATTTACCTTACAATATTTCTCGGTCCATGCCATAGCCTTGGCATACTCTTCATGGTCATAGATACCCTCATCCATACGGCGCAAGATTTCTGTTTCATCAACGCTCTCGTTACGCATGCCAAGGTACTCCTGGAAGAAATTCTGGTCTACAATACTTCCCGCGATTCCCATACACTGGCTTCCTATTGAGAGATAGCTCTCGCCACGCATTATTGCAACAGCCAATGCCGCGCGCGCCCAACGCAGAATTTTCTCTGCCACATCGCAAGGAATAGAGTTATCGGTAATATCCTGAACATCATGACCATAGATTCCGAATGCAGGCAGCCCCTTCTGTGCATGTCCTGCCAGCACAGCAGCCAGATATACAGCACCCGGACGTTCCGTACCGTTGAAACCCCATACAGCCTTAGGCCAGTGAGGATGCATATCCATTGTCTCAGAGCCATAGCACCAGCACGATGTAACAGAGATTGTAGCTCCGACACCTTCACGTTCAAACTTCTGCTGACAGGCTGCAGTCTCGGCCACGCGACCTATAGTTCCGTCAGCGATGACACACTCTACAGGCTTACCATCGGGATATTTCACATTGGCAGTAATAAGCTCTGCAACAGCCTTTGCCAAATTCATAGTCTTCTCTTCAAGACTCTCACGGACACCCCCCTGACGTCCATCAATGGTAGGGCGGATTCCAATTTTCGGGTATTTACTCATAGTATGACAAGTTAAAAGTTTTTATAAGTTTAAGTTTTATTACGATGAGCAAACATATTAAAAAAAAATCATTAATCCTAATGAGAGACCCTAGTACTTGAACTACAAGAATGCCAAAAGAGCTTAAAAAAACAAAAAAGGAGACCTACAATCGCTTTCCTTAATCCCCTTTAGTCCCCTTAGTTACCTTTACTAGACCTTATATAACAAAAAAAGAGAGTCCCAATTTCTTGGAACTCTCTTCTGTAAAAGTGGCGATGGCAGTGCGGTACCGTAGCACTGCTTGCGACGACGGGAGCTTTAGCTCCCCAAAGGAGTGCCTTTAGGCCACTACTCTCCCACAAGGCTGCACAAGGTGCAGGCTCGTCAGTGCCGGCAGCAGTTGGTCACGCGAAGCACCGCTACAGTGGTGCCGCGTGGGATGCGGAAAGACGGCACTGCCGGGAGAGGAGGTTATTGGCGCTTATATGAGAAAACGAGCCTTAGCATCAGCTAAAGCTCGTTTTCATTAAAAAGTGGCGATGACCTACTCTCCCACAAACGTTTGCAGTACCATCGGCGCTGTCGGGCTTAACTTCTCTGTTCGGAATGGGAAGAGGTGGATCCCCGACGCTATCAATCGCCTTAATATCTGTAGAAA
>JAFXGX010000007.1 GCA_017536695.1 Bacteroidaceae bacterium
TCATTCCGACAGAGCGTAGCGACGAATGCCGCAGGTATAGATAATGCTGGCAGTAAATGGTCACGCGAAGCACAGACAAAGTTTGTGCCGCGTGGGTTACGGCAAGACAGCATTATCAATGGATCTCTTTTTCATTACAACAGCAAATATTTTGTCAAACCACACCTTTTTGCTACTGAGCCGTTTTTATCTGTACTCTGTCATCTTCTCACTCTCCAAGATTCATGACATAAAAAAACGGCCCCTCTTTGAGGAGTCGTTCATCATCATTCTGTGAAAAGGATTACTTGTCAGCCTTCTCCGCAGCCTTTGCAGCTTTCCTTGCGGCCTTTGCTGCCTCCTTCTCGGCTTTCTTTATAGCCTTGTCTCTCTTGGCAGCATCCTTTTTACTCAAAGCAGCCTTGCCGGGAGCAGCCTTAGGACCTGCAGCCTTGGGACCTGCAGCCTTGGGACCTGCAACATCTTTCGCACCCATTTCACCAGCGGCTTTTGGACCGGCAGCCTTTACTGCAGCCTTAGGACCGGCAGCATCAGCTGTGCCTTTTGCTCCAGCAGCTTTTGGACCGGCGCCCTTCACAGCAGCCTTAGGACCGGCAACATTCTTCGCACCTTTCTCACCGGCACCTTTTACAGCCTCTTTAACAGCAGCCTTAGGACCCGCTTCACGTACAGCCTCCTTCTTGGCACCCTTTACGGCTTCTTTCTTAGCACCTTTTACCGCTTCCTTTACCGCCTCTTTCTTGGCAGCAACCTCACCGTTGTTTGCAACCTGAGCGTTAGCTGTAAAGCCAAGAGCCAGGAACAACATCATTACAAAAAGTCTTGCTTTCATTGTTTAGAATTTTTATGTTAAAAAATGTTTCTCTCAAAACGAGCCGCAAAATTACTCATTTTTTTCTTATTCCACAAAATTTTTCAACAAAAAAATAAACAAATCCTATTCCTATATCCAATTAAGGCTCAGCATATAAGAGAGTAGCAACGGGTAAAAGATTATTACAACATGCCGTCATGCATGACAACGACCCCCACTGAGCACTACAAAGATGAGACAACCGGTTCTTTTGGATTTTCACGTTTTCCCCTACAAATTGGCACAATTTTGCAATATACAACACCTTATATAATAATATGGCCTTTTTTAATAAGCGAAAAGTATTATCTTTGCACATAAAACAACGTTCATCCATTCCACATGGCCATAATAAAACCTTTTCGCGGGTTACGACCGCCCAAAAACATAGCCAAAGAGATTCAGAGCAGGCCATATGACGTGCTTAGTTCCGATGAGGCACGCGAAGAGGCCGGCAACAATGAGATGTCGCTATATCATATCACCCGCCCTGAGATTGATTTCCCGGCCGGGACAGACGAGCACTCCCCGCAAGTCTACCGCAAAGCCGTAGAGAACTTCGAGAAGTTCCAGAAGAACGGCTGGCTCGTGCAGGACGACAAGGAACAATACTACATCTATGCGCAGACCATGAACGGCAACACACTGTACGGTTTTGTTGTATGCGCTCATGTAGAAGACTACATCAACGGAGTGATAAAGAAGCACGAACTTACACGCAAGGACAAGGAAGAGGACCGCATGATACATGTGCGACTGAACAATGCCAACATTGAACCGGTTTTCTTTGCATACCCCGACAACGAGCACTTGGGCACTGTGATTGACAAATACACGGCCAAGGAGCCCGAATATGACTTCATTGCGCAACCTGGCAATCTGCACAACCGGCTTTGGGTGGTCGATAACGATGACGATATTGCCGATATAACAAGGGAATTCGGCAAAATGTCATCATTATACATAGCCGACGGACACCACCGTTCTGCTGCAGCGGCATTGGTCGGGAAGGAAAAGGCCGAAAACAACCCCCTGCACCGCGGCGACGAGGAGTACAACTACTTCATGGCTATATGCTTTCCGGCGGAGCGACTCACCATCATGGATTACAACCGCGTCATGACAGACCTCAACGGACTGAGCGAGACAGAGTTCCTCTCGGCACTCGAGAAAGACTTCATCGTTGAACATAAAGGCAAAGAACCATATAAGCCTGCTGCATTGCACAATTTTTCCCTCTACATGGCCGGTAATTGGTACAGCCTTACCGCCAGACCGGGAAGATACGACGCCAATGACCCCATAGGCGTACTCGATGCAACAATTTCATCGGAAATAATACTCGACGGTATACTTGACATAAAAGACCTGCGCACCAGCAATAGGGTGGATTTTGTGGGCGGCATACGCGGACTGCAGGAACTGAAGCGCCGTGTCGACAGCGGCGAGATGAAAGCCGCACTCGCCCTCTACCCGGTATCGATGAAACAGCTTATTGACATTGCCGACACCGGAAACACCATGCCCCCTAAAACAACCTGGTTCGAGCCCAAACTGCGTTCGGGGCTTGTAATACACAAACTCTCATAAGCACCATGAAAGCCATTGGAGAAAAGGAACTGAAGGATATTCAACTGGAAATCCTTTGCGACGTGACAGATTTCTGCGAAAAGCACGGTTTACGCTATTTTCTTGCCTATGGCACACTGCTGGGCGCTGTACGCCACCGGGGATACATACCCTGGGACGACGACATTGATATACACATGCCACGCCCCGACTATGAGAAATTCTTGCAGAGATATAACCGTGAAAAACACGAGAACATTGCCGTCTCACATGAGAACAACCCCCACTACCGTGTAGCATTCGCAAAAGTATACCGCAAAGGCACCATCGTAAAGGAGTTCCACTTCAAGCCGGATGTATTCGGTGTATACATCGACATATTTCCGCTTGACGCGCTTGAAAGCAGGGAACAGGCACACCGTTGCGGTCAATTACGGCGTTACATGCATGTAAAGAACTCCGTTTTCATGCCACAGATGACACTTGTACGCCGTTTGCGCCTTGCAATTACAAAGTCAATCCTCTTGCCTTTCGGAATGCCGTTCCTGCTACGCAAAATAAAGGAGATTGCCACCCGCCGCGCTTTTGGCACAAGCAGTTTGGTATTCAGTTCATACTCGCGTCTGGCAAGCAAGGAGATATTCCCGCAAGATATATTCGACAGTCACACGATGATACCATTCGAAGAGCATGAATTCCGCGCTCCGCTCGACAGCGACACCTACCTGCGCACGCTCTACGGTGACTACATGACACTCCCACCGGCCGACAAGCAGGTATCGCACCACAACTCACAGGCGTACCGGCTCTGAGAGCGTCGCCCGTCCCTTCCTCCTCTTTTTATTTGTACATAAAGCAGAAAAGCATTATTTTTACGCCATGCAACCGCACATGGTGCATTTTCACAAAGAAACCAAATTATATGCAAGCAATCATATTGGCAGCCGGAATGGGCAAGCGTCTCGGCGAGTTCACAAAAGAGAATACCAAATGCATGGTAAAGATGAACGGCGAATGCATAATCGACCGTCTGTTGAAACAACTCTCAAATCTAAGGCTCGAACGCGTGGTCATCGTTGTAGGCTACGAAGGCAAAAAACTGATAGAACACATCGGTGACAGGTACAACGGTAACCTGAAGATAGAATATGTAGAGAACAGCATATACGACAAGACAAACAACATCTACTCCCTGGCCCTGGCCAAGGAGCAACTGCAGGAGGACGACACATTGCTCATTGAATCGGACCTTGTTTTCGATGACGCCATGCTTCAATTGCTTGTCGACAATCCACAGCCCAACCTTGCACTTGTCGCAAAGTATGAGAGCTGGATGGACGGTACTGTAGTCTGCATAGACGAAGAGAACAATATCGTAAACTTTGTCCCCAAAGCCGCATTCTGCTTTGACGATGTCGACCGATACTACAAGACCGTAAACATATATAAGTTCTCCAAAGAGTTCAGCCGCACAAAATACGTGCCTTTCCTCGAGGCCTACACAAAGGCCGTAGGCAACAACGAATATTACGAGAACGTCCTGCGTGTGATAACCTTCCTCAACAGCCGCGAACTCAAGGCCTTGCCCATAGGCAATGAGAAATGGTACGAGATTGATGACAAACAGGACCTTGACATAGCCGAGGCACTCTTTGCCGAGGAAAAGGATATACTCAACAAGTATTATGGCCGTTTCGGCGGTTACTGGCGCTTCCCCAAAATGCTCGACTACTGTTATTTGGTAAACCCCTATTTTGCCGCGACCAGAATTGTAGACGAGATGAAGGCAAACTTCAACACGCTTATACAGGAGTATCCGTCGGGCATGAAGGTAAACACGCTGCTTGCAAGCAAATGCTGGGGCATAAAAGAGGACTATATTGTACCCGGAAACGGCGCAGCCGAACTCATAAAAGCCCTCATGGAACTGTTGCCGGGCAAATTGGGTATAGTACGCCCCACATTCGAGGAGTACCCCAACCGCCGAGACAAGGACTCACTTGTGACATTCATACCGCAAAACGGCGACTACCGCTACACGGCAAGTGACCTTATGGAGTTCTTCGGCAACAACCATGCCGACAGCATAGTACTCATAAACCCGGATAACCCATCGGGCAACTTCATACCCCCGGCCGACGTGCATATGCTTGCAGCCTGGTGCGAGGAGCGCGGTACGCGCCTTATTGTAGACGAGAGTTTTGTCGACTTCAGCAACGGCTGGAGGGAAAACACCCTACTTAACAACGACACATTGGAGAAGTACCCCCACATGCTTGTAATGAAATCCATAAGCAAGAGTTACGGAGTACCCGGAATACGTTTGGGAATACTCTGTTCGGCCGACAGTGCCATAATTTCACAGATAAAGAAGATGGTAAGCATTTGGAACATAAACTCATTCGCTGAGTTCTTCATGCAAATCTTTACAAAATACGAAGGCGACTATTACCGCGCCTGCGACAGATTCATAGAGGAGCGCGACAGTTTCGGAGAGAGACTTCGCGGCATAAGCTACCTGCGTGTAATGCCATCACAGGCAAACTATTTTCTTGTTGAGGTCTTGCCGCCATACACAGCCAACGGCCTTGTTCTGCGCATGCTCAAGGAGCACAACATACTGTTAAGGGACTGTTCGGGAAAAAGTGGTTTCGACAGCAAGCAGTACATGCGCATTGCTGTACGCGGGCACAATGACAACATGCGCCTCATCGGGGCACTCAAAAGCATGGAGGCATGAAAACGGTCTGCATTTGCGGCGGAGGTTCTCTCGGACATGTCATTGCCGGGTACCTTGGAGCAAAAGGAATAGGCGTAAACATACTTACCCGCCGTCCCGGAGAGTGGAGCAAGGAACTTGCAATAACCACTCCTGACGGAAATATTCTCCGTTCAACTCCATCGCTGGTTACCGATGACCCCGGAACAGCAATAGAGAATGCCGGGATTATACTCTTGTGCCTTCCCGGATACGCCATAAAAGGCATGCTCGAGACAATAGCGCCACATGTAAAAGAAGGAACATTTGTAGGGAGTGTATTCTCATCAACAGGCTTTTTCTTTGAAGCAATGAGAATCTTCGGTAACGACATACCGCTGTGGGGATTCCAAAGGGTGCCTTTCATTGCACGTACAAAGGAATATGGCAAAAGCGCAAACCTTCTGGGTTACAAGAGCAGTTACAGCATTGCCATTGAGAACTGCAACAGCAAGGAGGCTTTCCGTTCAACCATAGAAGAACTGTTCGACAGGCCGGTCACCTTGTTGAAAAGCCATTACGAGGCAAGTTTCACCAACAGCAATCCAATCCTTCACCCGGCCAGGCTATACTCGCTATTCGCGCACTGGAACAGGGATATCTACTACGACCACCAGTTCCTCTTCTACGAAGAGTGGGACAAGCAGGCCTCGGAGAACCTCGTGGCACTTGACCATGAACTGTTCATGATTCTTGACAAACTGCCTGTCACACCCGGTTATCTTTCACCCATACTGGAATATTACGAAAGCAATGACACCGACGCCCTGACCAAGAAAATAGGCTCAATAGAAAGTTTCAAGGGTATTCTTACACCAATGGTCTGGAGTGAACAAGGATGGCAACCCGACATCAACAGCCGCTACTTCCAGGAGGATTTCCTTTACGGCTTGCGATATATCTACGAGACAGCCCACAGACTCAACATTGAAGTACCGGTAACCGATAAGATATACAATTGGGGGGAAGCACTTATCCGTGAGTACACTAATCGAGCACAATAAGGAAAGTAACTCTCTCATCGCTGTTCTGAGACAAGGTAAGAGTGCCGCTGTGCAGGCGTATAATCTGTTTTGAGACAGCAAGGCCTATGCCGGAACCGTCACGCTTGGTCGTAAAAAATGGAGTAAAGATGTCAGCAGCCACATCGGCAGGGATAGCACCGCCACTGTTGCTTATCTCAATATAAACCCTCTCATCTTGGGCAATTCGCGAACGCAGCTCAATCCATTGGGAGCCACCGCGCATTACACAGGCCTCAACGGCATTCTTCACAAGGTTGACAAGCACCTGGGAGAGCTGACCATGGTCGGCATATATCATTGTATCCTGCGGTACAGTATCGACCTTTAGTTCCACCCCTTGAAGATTAACCAGCGAAGCGACCTCGCCGAAGAGTTCTACAATATAAAAAGGTTCTTTCTTCGGTGGCGGGATACGTGTTACCGAACGGAACGAATCGACAAACTGCATAAGCCTGTCGCTTGTGGAGTGTATTGTCTCAAGTCCCTGCTGTAATACCTCGGCATTCTCCTTGTTATGCAGAAGAGTATTGCTTATTGATGTCACGGGAGCCAGTGAATTCATTATCTCGTGCGTGAGTATGCGTGTAAGTTTCTCCCATGCAAGCCCCTCCTGTATATCAAGTTCACGGTTGATATTATCAATTGATACCACCCGCAGCATATGACCTTCGTACAGCATCGAAGAACAGCTGAACAACAGATTGACGTCACCGGCCTCTGCTGTAAAACATACACTCTTCTGTTCCTGGGGGGCAATGGAAAGAAGCGTGTCGGCAAGGTCGGGCGATACCTGACGCAACCTTTCGGCATGGCTCAACATGGGCATTCCCAACAGACTCATAGCCTTGCTGTTGTACTGTTTTACCGTACCGTTCTCAAGCAGTACTATAATACCAATGTCAGCACATTCAATTACAGTCTCAAAATACTTCTCCTTGTCTGCAGCCTTCATCTTGGCCTCATCAAGCACCTCTTTTATCCTATTGAGCGAATAGTTGACAACTGCATGCTCGGTACGTAACGGATTGTCAACAAAGCGGAACGAGAAGTCATTGTTGCGAACTGCGCTGAATACAAAGTCAAGGTTCTTTACTATTCTACGGTAAACACCTATGAGTTTCCACGCCAAGAACGCCACAAGGAGAATGGCCGGCGATAGATAGCCATAGTAACCGCATGCTGCAAGCCAACCCACAAGCACACTCGCCGCCACAAGAAGGATAACGAGCAAAATCAGCCTCAAGATTGGCAGCCTGCGTTTTCTCATAAACCGTAACGTTTAATCTTGTTATATAATGTCTGACGTGTTATGCCCAACCGCTGTGCAACCATGGAGAGATTACCGCCGCACGACTCAATGGCCTCGGCAATGGCTGTACGTTCCATCTCCTCAAGCGTAGAGGCAGTGCCCCTTGACTGGCTCTGCGGGACATAGAGTTGCAGATGTTCAGGCAGTATCTCGCCGCCGTCACACATGATTACCGCTTTCTCCATTATGTTCTGCAGTTCGCGGATATTACCCTCGAAGGTATGTGATGTAAGCCTTGAGGCAGCAGCCTGGGAGATACTTAAAGGCTCTTTCTTGTATTTCTCGCAGTAATGCGTAAGGAAAATCCCCGCAAGCGGGACAATATCGACAGCACGTTTCCGGAGCGGCGGCAGGTTTATGTGTATTGTGTTTATACGGAACAACAGGTCCTGACGGAACTCACCGCTCTCGACCATTGAGAAGAGGTTGCGGTTTGTAGCCGCCACCAGGCGTATATCTATAGGCTTCGCTGCATTTCCTCCCAACGGAACGACCATGCGGCTCTGCAGTGCAACCAACATCTTCGCCTGCAAGTGAAGCGGCAGGTTTCCAATCTCATCCATGAAGAGCGTTGAGCCGTTTGCCGCCACCATTTTTCCTTCGCGGTCGGCATATGCATCGGTAAATGCACCCTTCTTATGCCCGAAGAGTTCACTTTCGAACAGCGACTCAGGTATCGCACCCATATCAAGAGAAACCATAGGCTTGCCACAGCGCGCCGACATACGATGAATCTCCCGTGCCAATAGTTCCTTTCCTGTTCCATTCTCGCCTGTAATAAGGATATTCGCATCCGTCACAGCCACACGCTCTACCACAGCGCGTATGTGCTCCATCTCGGCACTAGTACCCCAAAACATAGGAATCTCGCTGCGCTGCGGTACCGTAGCACCCTTCTTGCCCTTCTCCTTTGTACTTTCGAGAGCATTCATCAGGGTCTCAACGAGTTTATCGTTATTCCAGGGCTTGACAACAAAGTCGAATGCACCATGCTTCATCGCCTTCACGGCAAGGTCGACGTCGGCATATGCGGTAAACAGCACTACCTTCACTTGCGGAAATTTGGCGTTTACCTCCTTGAGCCAGAAGATACCCTCATTGCCGGTGTTTATACCCGCATTGAAGTTCATGTCGAGCAGCAGCACATTCGGCTGCTCCGAAGATATTGTCGAGAGCAAAGTCGTTGGCGAAGAGAGTGTCATCACCTTCGCAAAATAACCGTCGGCGAGCAGTTTCACCGCCGACAGAATATTCCTGTTGTCATCGACTATAAGTAATGTTCCTCTCTTTGCCATAGCGCGAAGTTAATAATATTAATCAGAAACAACAATACTTGATATTCTTTGAAACTGTTTAAAGTTTATTTTGAGCTCTCCGCTATGTCATCCTAACACAGCGGAGGCCCTTACCCATTAAACATCAAAGATTACTCATGTTAACATTTAACATTAAACATTCAACATTTAACATTTAACATTCAACATTTAACATTTAACATTAATTTGACCTTACCACATCGGCAGGGTTCTCCGTTGCAGCCTTCCACGAGCGCAATGTAACCAGCAATGCTGTCAACAACATCACAACAGCAAACACTGCAAGCGGCAGCCACAATGAGAGTTCAATGCGGTTGATGAATCCCTGGAGCCAGTTGCTTGCAATAACCCACGCCACAGGCGCTGCAACTGCAAAGCACACAGCCACTATTAGCAGGTATCGGCGGTTGAACATTGCCACCACACTGCCCGACGAAGCTCCGTAGACCTTGCGTACGGCAATCTCGCTGCGGCGGTGCTGCGTCTCGAAGAGCACAATACCGAACACACCCATCAACGATATTACAACTGCAATGAGCGCAAAGAGAGAAATCATTACAGTCTGCTTCTTGGTATCACCATAGACCTTTGCAATGGCGTCGTTCACAAATTCAATCTTGGGTTCTTCGGCATTGGGTTCAATCTCTTTTGCAATGGCACGTATATCGGCACAAACCTCCTCAACATCCACATTCTTGCCAAGGCGTACATAGAAATACATACGGTAATCCGACGAGGCTTGACTGTAAAGCATCGTATTCATTTTGGCTTTGTTTGCCCCCACAAAGTTTATGTGAGGTATTATACCTATTATCTCTTCACCGTCCCATTTGTCACCAATGCCAAGCCCTGTTGCCTGTGATGTGTAATCTGTTATCAAGTATCCGGGAGAGCCCTTAACAAAACCATGCCCCATTATTACCGGAATACCGAATACCTCCGGAGCATTATGCCGCACATAATGTATCTGCATTTTCACAGTAACACCATCTATCAGCCTAGAATTGTAGTCGCCGGAACCGAAAAGTCCCCAATTCGTCGATGTCACAGCCTCTATATTAGGGTTTGCAGCAAGTTTCTCGATGAATAGTTCATGCTTAGGTGCAATGTCCATCGATTTTATCATAAGCATATTCTCCCTATTCATACCAATATCGTAACGTACCATATAACTGTATTGCAGGGAGAATACAAGTGCAAGAACCATAAGTACCATAGATACCGTAAACTGTAATGCCACAAGCCCCGAACGCAAGGCACGGCCGGCCTTTGAGTTTGCAAATCCTTTTCTGACAGCAAGTGAGGCATTGAAACCTGTAATGTAGAATGCAGGATAAACGGCTGCCGCTACAGCCATTATAATGGCAACTGTACACACAAGCACTACGCTTTCTGCATTATCGCCCATTGCCAACGAGAAGCTTGCATACTCGTTTATACCGGTACCCTGTATGGCATATATAATGTAAAAGGCAATGACAAGAGCAATAAGCACCAGCCCTACGGCCTCAAAGACAAAGTTCCATCGCAGAGTATTGGTGCCTGCACCAAAGACCTTGCATATATTCACTGTCCGCATGCGTACAGGCACAAGCGCTATGAAGAAGTTTACGAAATTTATGAAAGCCACAATTACAATTACCAGAGCAATTGCAAGCTGTGTAATCGTTGTGCCGACGGAACCGTTCAAGTAATTTTCAAACTGCGTATTGAAATAAAACTCATCCATAGGTACAAGCTTTATTTCCATTTTACACAGTTTCTCTTTCTCCTCTTTACTGATTTTGGCTCCTGTTGCAGCAATATATTGCTCGTACATATCTTCGTTGAATTCATAGTACTTCTTTTGCCACAAGGCTATATATTCATCAGTGCCGGCACCTTCCCGGAACTTCACGAATACCGAATAGTTCCAGTTGTTGTTTACCAAACCGTCTTTCCTGTTGTCGTTGCGGAATATATGCCTCCCGCCAAGGATAGTATTCTCATCAAAATCCTTGAATATTGCAACAACCGTGAGCGGTGTACCCGGTGCAAGTTCCCCCTCTTCGAGTTTGATGACATCTCCAACAGTTATACCCATTGTCCCAGCCACGCTTTCCGACACCACAGCAGCATTCATCTGTTTGAAGTCTTCGGCATTTCCTGCAACAATATCGAACGAGAATACATCGAGCAGCGTGCTGTTGCAGCCAGTGACACCGCACTTGAACTTCTCATAACCATTCCCGTTGCCATTTATCCACACGTGAGTAGGGCTCTCATACCATTTCATTGAGGCAATGCTCTCCACAACAGGCAACGCCTCTGCAGTTTCGTATGAAACAGGATTGGGCGCATTTTCATTATAGCGGCCCAGCATCTCGCTGTAAGGCGATATCATATATATCCGCTCATTGTCCTTAATGGAACCGTTGTAGGTGAAAGCACAGTACACCTGCGCCATTATAATGTAGAAGGCAGCAAAGGCAAGTGCCAACCCTGCGATGTTCAGCAGCGAAGCCACCTTAAAGCGCTTGAGTGTGGTTATAAAATTCTTGATTGCTATTTTCATAATAGTTTTGTTGTTGTTAGATTCATCACTATGTTAAGGATGACAATCGGTGTCCATTACTCATTAAACATTACACGTTAAACACTCCACATAAAGCATTGTAGTCATGTCGAGCGAGCGTAGCGACGAGACATCTCTTGTTACTCAATTATTCCTTTTTATCATCTCCACAGGGTTCTCGTTTGCGGCACGCCACGAGAGCAACAGCTGCACCGCATACACAAAAGCAACCACCGCCAAAGCACCTGAAATATATATCCATACGGGCACACTGCAACGCATTTGCGCAAGCGTAGAGAGCCACTCCTCATTAAGCCGCACGGCAATGGCAACACCACACACTACAGCCGGGAGCACAATCCACAGCAGTCTTGCTCCAAGAACTACCAGAACCTCGCTTGTCGACGCACCGCACACCTTGCGCAAGGCAATCTCCTTGCGGCGGCGCGCCATTTCGCCTTGCAGGTAACCGCTCAGGCCAATGAATGCAATGAGCAACACAATGGAAGCCACCACAACCATACCGTTACGCATGCGCTTCACAGGAGCAAACGTTATATCTATCCAGTCGCTGTAAGGGATAATCTTGTATTTGTATGTACCCTCATAGATTGATGATATAGCCTCATCAAGTGCCTTGACATTCCCGCTGTTGATTTCATCAAGCAAAATGTTGTAGAGTACCACTACCCTGTATTCAGGAGCCAGGTCGCTCAGGTAAGGTACCGTATGCAGCAAAATAGGCAGTGCCACACCCCTGCTCATCATGCGGTAGTCGGCAACGACACCCACTATCTCAAAAGGCACCATTGAACTGTCGTATATGATTTTGCCTATGGGAGAGTCTTTCCACCCGCGCATCTCGACATACGTCTCGTTTACAATGACCTTGTCCGCACCATCGGCAGGCAGGAAGTTACGCCCCTGCACAATCTTCATCTGCATTGACGGTATATAATTCTCATCTACAATATCCCAACGGCACGAAAAGAGCAAGTTACCCTCTTCATCCACGCATGGCATTCCCGAATATCCCGACAAGGGCGATGAAGATGACATTCCTGCATTCTCTACAAAAGGCAGACTGCGCAATTTATCGGCTATTACCCCGGCATTCTTAATCTCGGTAGAGAGTTCTAGCGCCATGAGCCTGTCGAACTTGTAGCCATAATCTGAATTCATGATGTAAGACACCTGCCTGTTGCTTACCATGAGAAATATTACCACAGCCACAGCCATTGTCACTTGCAGGAAGAGTAGTGACTTTTTCCACCACGCCCTGTTGTCCCCGCCACGGCGGAAAGCGTAGTCTATGCTCACTGCCGAGAATATCACAGCCGGCACAATACCTGCTACCGCAAAAGCCAACAGACACACGACAAGAGGTATCCATATACGCTCCGGTGCAAAGAGGTCGATTATCCTGTACCCGAAGAGGTCGAATATTTGGCTGTGCAGGCTTGTTATAAGAATGACGGCAACAGCCACAGAAACAAGCAGAATGAGGAACGTCTCGGCAAGCAGCATGCTGAATACCATCCCGCGCGAAGCACCGTTACACTTCATTGTCGCTATTGTACGGCTACGCTCGGCAAGCGAGGATATTGTCAACAGCACATAGTTGAGGCACGCTACAATGAGAGCCACCAAGGCTATTGCCGAATATATCATCTGCATCTGCATTACATCACTCTCTACATAGATTGTAGATGTGAGCGGTACGAAACAGTATGTAATCTGCCACTCCTTGCAATGCTCCTCAATGCCATGCTTTCTTATAAATTCAGGCATTGCAGCCTCAACTTCGGCAATATCGGCACCCTCGCATAGTTTTATAAACGTCGTATAACTGTCCTGACCGGTCCATATCTCATCATCCTCATCATACGGCAAGTGCTCAAGTATATCAAAGTCACCTATCGACTGGTTCACACGCGGCGTTTCAAATACACCGGCAACGACTTCCAGTCCCAACTTCTTGCCAAGCGGGTCCTCATCGCCGAACATCTTTTTGGCAAGACGCTCCGAAATCATTATCTCGCCGGCGGCTTTACCCTCACTGCTCAGTATTCGGTGAGGGTCGCCACTGATAACCCCGAAGTCAAGGACATCGAAAAGAGTGCTATTGGTCTGTAATGCTGTAGCCTCCATAAGATTGTCTGTAGTGCCAAATATCTTTTGCACCTCAATGAAGTGTACAGCAGCCTCAACCTGGGGTATATCAGCGACAAGGTTCGGAGCAAGCGGCTTAACCAGTTTATGTGCCATTCCGCCAATCTTCGGCGATTGTTCCCACACCTGGAACACCCTCTCTTTGTTGGGAAAGAATTTATTGAAAGAGAAGTTAAGCCCCACGTATGAGAATACAAGAAGCGCTACGGCCACACCCAATGACAAGGAGAGAACCCTTGCCAAAGTGTTGCCACGTCTTTTCAACAGGTAACGGAATGAATAATTCAGTGTTTGCATAAAAAGCGGTTTAAATTCAGTTCAATTGTTTGGGATGTCTCGCATGCGCTGTCATCCTTTTTAAGATCCTTCACTGCGTTCAGGATGACATATTCGCGCAGTTTACTAAACGTAAATGAGCACCACAGGAACAAGCGTAACGCAGTATTTGCCCGGTACCGGAAAATCATTGTAGCGAGGCAAAGACAAGGCCTGCGAAGTTACGAGGAGCGCAGTTTACTAAACGTAAATGAGCACCGCAGGAACAAGCGTAACGCAGTATTTGCCCGGTACAATGGTTTTCCTACAGTTTGTTTGCCACATCCGTTACAATCTGTCCATCGAACAGGCAGATAGTACGCGATGCATACTGCGCGTCGTGCTGGGAGTGGGTAACCATGATGATGGTTGTACCTTCGCGGTTGAGTTCCTGGAGAAGAAGCATTACCTCCTGACCGTTCTTTGAGTCAAGGTTACCGGTAGGCTCATCGGCAAGGACAAGCTTGGGGTTGGATATTACGGCACGGGCAATTGCAACACGCTGCTGCTGACCGCCGGAGAGCTGCTGCGGGAAGTGCCCTGCACGGTGAGAGATGTTCATGCGCTCAAGAATATCGTTGACACGCTGCTTACGTTCGGAGGCCTTCACGCCCATATATACAAGCGGAAGTTCAACATTCTCGAATACTGTCATCTCATCGATGAGGTTGAATGACTGGAACACAAAGCCGAGATTGCCTTTGCGGAACTGTGTACGCTCCTTCTCACGCAGGTTGCCAACCTCCTTGTCAAGCAAGGTGTATGTTCCTCCTGTGGGGTTATCGAGCAAGCCCAGGATGTTGAGCAACGTTGACTTTCCGCAACCTGATGGGCCCATAACAGCCACAAATTCACCTTCTTTAACTTCAAAAGAAACACCGTTAAGAGCAATAGTCTCAATCTCTTCTGTAAAGAAACTCTTCTTCAAATTTTCTACTTTAAGCATAATCGTATTTTTTTAGTTATTAATGTTAATTGTCTTATCTTTTGAGATATTTCGCTTCGCTCAATATGACAAAATGCAATATATATGCAATTCCGACCGAAGGAAAGAATCTCGTTCTTTTATTTACCGCGAAATAGCATCGACAGGATTCTCATTCGCCGCACTCCATGAGCGGAAAGAAACGGTAACGATAGTAATCAACAGGATTACTCCCACAGCCAAAGCATATACCCACCACGACATCGGCGTGCGATAGACATACTGCTGCATCCAGTTGTCGATGATGTAATAGCTCACTGGTATTGCCACAGCCGAACAGATGGCCACAATATAAAGGTACTTACAGTTAAAGAATGCAAGTATCTCACTTACTGATGCTCCATGAACTCGACGGATGCCTATCTCGCGGCGGCGATACTGTGTTTCGAACAGTACCAGACCGAATACTCCGATAATTGAAATAATAATCGACAGGAACGAGAATAGCGTAACAAGTGTCGAGAGCTTATCTTCCTTCTGGTAAATAAATTCAATCTCATCATCAAAGAATTTTACATTGATATTCTCCGGCACAACATCGGGAGAAAAACCAACAATCGTTTGGTGTATATACTCTCTTACTTGCGCAATATCGGCACCCGCAACAGTACGTATATAAGCCCTGCGAGGCAAGTCCCAACCATACTGGCCAAAGACAACAAAAACATACGGTTTAATGGTGTTTTGGGCTGATTGGAAATCAAAATCCTCACAAATACCGACTACTTGTGTTTGCATGTTGCTGATATGACCTTGTATTTTACTCTCAGGAGAAAGATTCATGTCTTTAGCAGCCTTCTCGTTGAATATCATTGCACCTGTCATCACCTCATTATCAGAAGAGAGAAAGTCACGGCCTTCGACAATGTCAATCCCCATTACCTGCAAGAAGTTCCAAGATACCGGATATACTCTGAAAGTGACATGTTGTCCATCTTCGGTCTTGCGCGACCACTGCATACTACCGCCAGAAATAAACTCTCCCTGTCCCCAAGCAACATCCATAATTTGTGGGTTTTGTTTTAGTTTATCCTCCAAGGTATTGCGCTTGGTGTAATCCATTGTAACTCCATCCTCCATTGTCCAACCATAAGTTGCTTCATATGGTATCTCCACAGTCAATATGTTCTCTTTGTCAAAACCCATATCACGCGAGAGCATATATTGATGTTGTCGATAGATGAATAGTGAGCAGATAATGAGAGTAATAGAGATGACATATTGTATGCCTACAAGCGTATAGCGCAAGATACGACCTGATTTTGATGCAGAGAAATCACCTTTGACAACAAATGCAGGCGAGAATCCGGTAATATACCACGCAGGGTATAACGAAACCACTACACCGAAGAGAATTACACCCAAAGCAATTGCACCTGCCAACGACCAATTCTCGTTGATGGCAACCGAAGTCGAGATATACTCTTTAAGTGGTGTATCAGCAAACAGTGCCACAATGCCTGCTGCAACAATGAGTGATACAAGAATCAGCCCAATTGTCTCAAACAGGAAATTAAGACGCAGTTTTGCTGTTGGCGCACCGAAAATCTTGTAATTGTTTACGGCACGGATTCTACTCGGA
>JAFXGX010000076.1 GCA_017536695.1 Bacteroidaceae bacterium
AAAAGTACGCAAAAGGTCCCGGCACACGGAAATTCCAGTCAATCTCTTTTTTGTTCAGGAATTGCTGAAGCAATACCCTTCAGTCAAAGAGATTTTGCCGTTTAATCTATCTGTTTGATTTTTGGGTGCTGCGGGACTCCCTCAGTTACCCGCTTGCAGGCAATCGTGTAACTAGCGGTCAAACAGGCCTCGCACTTTTTCCAAAAATCAAACAGGATTAAGCTGTGGAATTTAATGGTGCCGGTTATAATGGGAATTACCGCGGCTAACCGTTGCGCGATAAAACTCCTCCTCTGTAGGGGAGGTGGCTGCCAAGCCAGAGGGGTACAAAAGTTACTTGTAACATCGGCTCCGTAGGGGCGGGGTCAGCCCGCCCAAGGCGATATCGCGAACTTGTCATTCCCGACAGAGCTTTTTGATTAAACTGTAAAAAAATCAAGGCTACCTTGTGGGTAGCCTTGACATGTTATGCTGAATAACCTTGGATTATTCGCCAGCCTCGAGCTTGCTCTTGAGAGCAGCAAGTGCGTCGATGTCACCGAGAGTTGTAGAAGCAGCCTGGTTCTGGATAGCAGGTGTCTGCTCCTCTGCCTTCTTGCTCTTGCGAGCAGCTGCTGCAGCCTTCTTCTCAGCCTTCTCCTCCTCCTTTGCTGCATCCTCGAAGATGCGGCTGTGAGAAAGGATGATTCTCTTAGCCTCCTTGTTGAACTCGATTACCTTGAACTGGAGCTTCTCATTAGCGGCAGCCTGTGTGCCATCCTCCTTAACGAGGTGCTTTGGAGTTGCGAAGCCCTCAACACCGTAAGGCAATGAAACAACTGCACCCTTGTCGATGAGCTCTGTGATTACACCCTCGTGGATAGAACCGACAGTGAATACTGTCTCGAATACATCCCATGGGTTCTCCTCGAGCTGCTTGTGACCAAGGCTCAGGCGACGGTTCTCCTTGTCAATCTCAAGAACCTGAACGTCGATAGCCTCGCCAATCTGTGTGAACTCAGATGGGTGCTTAACCTTCTTTGTCCAAGAGAGGTCGCTGATGTGGATAAGGCCGTCAACACCCTCCTCAATCTCAACGAAGATGCCGAAGTTTGTGAAGTTGCGAACCTTAGCTGTGTGCTTAGAACCGATAGGATACTTCTCGTCGATGTTTGTCCAAGGATCCTCCTTGAGCTGCTTGATACCGAGAGACATCTTGCGCTCGTCGCGGTCGAGTGTAAGGATGACTGCCTCTACCTCTTCGCCAACCTTCATGAAGTCCTGAGCTGAACGCAGGTGCTGGTTCCATGACATCTCTGAAACGTGGATAAGACCCTCTACGCCTGGAGCAATCTCGATGAATGCACCATAGTCTGCCATAACGACAACCTTACCCTTGACAACATCGCCAACCTTCAGGTCTGCATCGATAGCATCCCATGGGTGTGGAGTGAGCTGCTTCAAACCGAGAGCAATGCGCTTCTTCTCATCATCGAAGTCGAGGATAACGACATTGATCTTCTGGTCGAGTGCTACAACCTCTGTAGGATCGTTTACGCGGCCCCAAGAGAGGTCTGTGATGTGGATGAGACCGTCAACACCACCGAGGTCGATGAATACACCGTAAGATGTGATGTTCTTGACAGTACCCTCGAGTACCTGACCCTTCTCGAGTGTGCTGATGATTTTCTTCTTCTGCTCCTCAAGCTCAGCCTCGATGAGTGCCTTGTGAGAAACGACAACGTTCTTGAATTCCTGATTAATCTTGACAATCTTGAAGTCTTCTGTCTGGCCAACGTATGCATCGTAGTCACGGATAGGCTTAACGTCAATCTGTGAACCCGGCAAGAATGCCTCGATACCGAATACGTCAACAATCATACCGCCCTTAGTACGGCACTTGATGTAACCACGTACAACAGCCTGCTCTTCCATAGCCTTGTTTACAAGCTCCCATGAACGGCTTGCACGTGCCTTCTTGTGTGAAAGGCTCAACTGACCCTTCTTGTCCTCGAGGTTTTCGATGTAAACCTCTACCTGGTCACCTACCTTGAGGTCTGGGTTGTAGCGGAACTCGCTGATAGGGATGATAGCGTCCTGCTTGTAGTCGATGCTTACAATAACTTCGCGCTTGTTGATACTGATGACAGTACCTGTTACTACTTCGCGGCTTGATACTTTGTTCAGGGTCTTGTCATAAGCCTGCTCAAGCTGCTCCTGTGAGAGACCTGAGATGTTCTCTCCTTTTTCGTACGAATCCCAATTGAAATCGGGTGTACCTGTTAGAATTTCGTTGCTCATAATTTTTTAAAAGTTAATGAGTTAGACATTATGTTGATAGAATTCGGGCGCAAAGATACAATAAATTTGCCGAATAACCGCGTTTTTGTTGCGATATTTTAATTAAAATTGTTTCTGCAGCTGCTGCCGTGAAGAATTGACATTGACGGTAACCTGCGGAAAAACTTTTTGCATTACTTTGTTTTATTAATTAAATAGGTAACTTTGCGACATATGAGCTAATAACTAAACAATCTATTATGAACAGTTCGTTGGAAATGAACCCTAATAGGGTAGTGGCTTTCCTCGGTAAACCGAGCAGTGATTTTACTAAAGCCGACATTGTGCGGTATATAAAAGAGAATGGTGTACGCATGGTAAACTTCATGTACCCTGCGGGTGATGGCAGACTCAAGACTCTGAACTTCGTAATCAACAGTGCGGCATACCTCGATGCCATACTTACATGCGGCGAACGTGTAGACGGCTCTTCGCTGTTCCCGTTCATTGAGGCTGGAAGCAGTGACCTGTATGTCCTGCCGCGTTTCAGCACTGCGTTCCTCGACCCCTTCTCCGAGATTCCTACACTGTCGATGCTATGTTCCTATTTCAATAAGGACGGTCAGCCGCTCGAGAGTTCGCCCGAGAATACCTTGCGTAAGGCATGCCGGGCCTTCAACGAAGTTACCGGTATGGAATTCGAGGCCATGGGAGAGCTTGAGTACTATGTAATTGCTCCCGATTGCGGTATGTTCCCGGCAACGGACCAGAGAGGATATCATGAGTCGGCGCCTTATGCCAAGTTCAATGATTTCCGGACCGAGTGTATGGCATATATAGCTCAGGCCGGCGGTCAGATAAAATATGGTCATTCCGAGGTGGGTAACTTCACTATCGACGGGAATGTGTATGAGCAGAATGAAATTGAGTTCCTTCCCGTTCCGGCTATTCAGGCGGCCGACCAGTTGATGATTGCAAAATGGATAATACGTAATCTTGCTTTCCGTTACGGATATGACATAACATTCGCGCCAAAGATAACAGCAGGTAAAGCCGGTTCGGGATTGCATATCCACATGCGTATTATGAAGGATGGTAAAAACTGCATGCTCGATAACGGTTCGCTTTCGGCAACTGCACGTCGTGCCATTGCGGGCATGATGGAGCTTGCCTCATCCATAACGGCATTCGGAAACACCAATCCTACCTCATATTTCCGTCTTGTTCCGCATCAGGAGGCACCGACGAATGTCTGCTGGGGCGACCGTAACCGCTCGGTGCTTGTGCGTGTGCCTTTGGGCTGGGCGGCCAAGAGCGACATGTGCCGCATTGCCAATCCGCTTGAGAGCGAGAGCACTTATGACACCACGCAGAAGCAGACAGTCGAGATGCGTTCTCCTGACGGCTCGGCCGACATATATCAGCTGATAGCCGGTCTTGCCGTTGCTTGCCGCTATGGCTTTGAGATTGATGATGCCCTCGGGATTGCTGAGCGTACATATGTCAATGTGAACATACATCGGAAGGAGAACGAGCATAGGCTTGCGACACTCTCGCAGTTGCCCGACAGTTGTGCGGCGAGTGCCGATTGTCTGCAGATGCAGCGTGCGGTGTTCGAGAAACATAATGTCTTCAGCCCTGCTATGATTGATGGGATAATAAACAGGCTGCGTTCTTATAATGACCGCACTTTGCGTGCCGATATCGGTGATGACAAGGAGAAAATGCTTGAGCTTGTACAGCGCTATTTCCATTGTGGGTAACAGATGAGTTTTAACGAATAACGACAGCCGATGGCTGTCGTTATTCGTTAAAATAAGGAGCGGTAGACTGGGCTCGTAATCGACGCAGTCGCTTTCGTAACGCAGTGGAGAAAGAACCCGCACCTTAATCGCCATGAGTCGCGTATTCCGGCTCAACGAAAAAAGTTGAGGGAATGCTTTCTATGGTAATATCGGAATATGAATAAATCTCTATCTTGTATTATCTCATACAATTTACCCTTAATCTGTTATCGTATATTCCTTTGTAGTCGTTCTATCATGTCCTTTTGGCGCCCAAAAGGACCAA
>JAFXGX010000077.1 GCA_017536695.1 Bacteroidaceae bacterium
GAGCTTTTATTTTTGTTGTTGTTTTTTCAACTCCTCCGTCACTGCGCTTCGCTTGTGCCACTTCCTCTTGCTCAAGAGGAGGAGTTTTTATTTTTTTGTTGTTTTTCAACTCTTGTTCTAACTCTCCCTCTTATTGAAGAGGGAGTCCCGCAAGGGGAGGGAGTTCAATTTTTTGCAGTTGTTTGTCAACTCCTCCGTCACTGCGCTTCGCTTGTGC
The DNA here is from genome assembly GCA_017536695.1 of Bacteroidaceae bacterium. GTDB lineage: Bacteria > Bacteroidota > Bacteroidia > Bacteroidales > Bacteroidaceae > HGM04593. Next base: position 218 of record JAFXGX010000077.1, read on the forward strand.
CACCTCCTCTTGCTCAAGAGGAGGAGCTCCCACACTTCACATATTTATTTTATCACTATCTCATCCGTGAAGAGCCAGCCGCGCTGAGTGCCACGGTTTGCCTGGTACTTGACATAACGAGCCTTGGCATTGCCGCTCCAACCGAAATTCTTGAACGACAGCCCCTCATCGCGCACTACCTCGTGGGCTATTCTCGCAACCTCGGTAAACGCCTCTCCGTCGCTTGACAGCGAGATGATTACCTCGGCGGGCATCCACACGTCGGGGATGCACATCTGCATGAAGTCGGCTGCCACGCTGTTTATCTCCTTCTCGCTGCCCAGGTCGATGACAACATCGACACCGCTGCGGATGAAGCCCTGCCACTTCTCATCGGTATATGTCCAGCCGCCATGGATGCCGTCAGTAAGCGCTGTCTCGCCTCCGGCATTGTACTTTTCGTTGAATGGCGCACTCTCGGCATACGCCACAGGGCATCCCTTGGCAAGATGCTCGTTGGTCTGCTGTGCCTCCTTGCGCTGGCCGAACTCATTCTCGAGGTCGAATGCGTTATACCCTTTGTCACGCAGTCTGTTAACTGCTGTTATGGCTCTCTGCCTGAACTCGTCATAGTCGCGTCCGGCGGGGTTGCGCCAACCAATCTCGGCAATGGCGAGGATGCGCGGGTATATCATGTACTCTACCATCTCCTCGGTGGGGATATACTCTACCCACAGGTTGCCCTGTATGCCATAGATGAGCTTTGCCTGTTCCTCATTGAGCCCCTCGCGCGGGTCGTATGAGTAGACCTTCTGCAACGGCATGTAGGGGCCGAATGCCATCGGCTGTGTGTGGGGGGCATCCTGATACGAGTCGAGGTAACAGTATCCGCCCGGGGTCATCACTGCCTTGTGTCCGCTGTTGACTGCTGCCAGTCCGCCCTCGGTGCCGCGCCATGACATGACTGTGGCGTTGGGGGCAAGGCCGCCTTCAAGAATCTCGTCCCAGCCTATAATCTGACGTCCCTTGCTGTTCAGGAACTTCTCGATGCGCTCGATGAGGTAGCTCTGCAGCTCGTTGACATCGCTGAGCCCCTCCTCCTTCATGCGCTTCTGACAGAGCGGACATGAGGGCCATGACGCCTTGCCTGCCTCATCGCCGCCGATGTGTATGTACTCCGACGGGAACAGCTCGATGACCTCGGTAAGCACGTTCTCAAGGAATTCATATACCTTTTCGTTGCCTACACAGAAATCGGCCTGTTTGTATGGCTCGTGGGTGCATGAGAGCTCGGGGTATGCTGTGAGCACCTCCTCGCTGTGGGCGGGCATCTCAATCTCGGGGATGATTGTCACGTAGCGGTCGGCCGCGTACTTAACAAGTTCGCGTATGTCATCCTGGGTGTAGTAGCCGCCATGAGCCTCGGGGCTTCCCTCCTCGGCATAGAGGCGGTCGCCGAACCACCAATCCTTCCACAGTGCCTTGCTGCGCCATGCGGCGAACTCGGTCAGGCGTGGGTACTTCTTTATCTCGATGCGCCAGCCTGCGGCGTCGGTGAGGTGCAGATGCAGACGGTTCATCTTGAAGTGTGCAATGGCGTCAATCTGCTTCTTCACGAACTCCTTGCCGAAGAAGTGGCGGCTGACGTCAAGCATCAGGCCACGGTATGCGAACTCGGGCTCATCGGTGATTGTTCCGGTGGGTATTGTACCCTCGGCGTCAAGCAGCTGTATTACTGTCTGCAAACCATAGAAGAGTCCCGCGCCGCTGCCTGCCGTTATCGCTACCTTGTCGGCGGTAGCCTCTATGCGGTAGCCCTCGGGCGATGTGATGCCCTTGATGGGGGCAACCTCAAGATGAAGACTCTTCTTGCCCTCCTGTGCGACCTTCAATGGAGATTCTGTGATGAAACCGGTGAGGATTCTCGTCTCCTCATCACCGGCAGTTATGCTCAATGCCACGTCTCCGTCAAAAGCAAAGCGGGTGCTCTTGAGCTCGGCGCTCTTGGTCATGGGGAGTACGTCGCAAGTGGTGATTGTCTCCTCCACGTGCGCGCACGCGCATAACAGAGAGAGGAAAAATGCATAGCTGAAAATTCTTTTCATATTGTTGTTATGGTTAGTTTGTACCTGAATTGGGGTGCATGCAACAAAAATAGAGACAAACGAGCAAGAAACATTCAATTTCGCTTGAATGTTTTTTTACATCGAGTGCAGTCAATTTTCACCGTTTACGGCAAAAATAGATATTTTTTTGAAAAATAGTTGCAGTTTTGTTTGGAAAGTGTAAAATATGTGTTTTATATTTGCGGTGTACTAATAAACTAATACACTATGATTGAAATTAAGAATCTTTCGTTTGCCTATTCGAATGTGAAAGTGCTTGACAACATAAGCACTACCTTTGAGCAGGGCAGGATATATGGTCTGTTGGGTGCCAACGGTGTCGGCAAGAGTACGATGTTCAAGCTGTTGTGCGGCCTGCTGACATCCAAGGAGGGCACGATTGAGATAGATGGCGTGTCGCCTGCGGGCCGCAAGCCGGGTTTCCTGTCGAAGATTTTCTATGTGCCCGAGGATTTCGAAGGTCCTGACATGTCAATTGAGAACTATGCTGCCGGGGTGTCGCAGTTCTATCCCAACTACGATGCTGCGCTCTTTGCCCGTTTGCTGGGTGAGTTCGAGATTGATGTCACACGCAAGTTCACTTCGCTCTCGCTCGGTCAGCGCAAGAGGGCTATCCTTGCTCTCGCCCTTGCCCTGAGAACGGATTATCTGTTCCTTGATGAACCTACGAACGGGCTCGATATTCCGAGCAAGGCCGAATTCCGTCGCATGGTGGCTGCTGCCATGGATGAGAACCGCACCATAATAATATCGACACATCAGGTAAGGGACGTGGAGAACCTGCTCGACCATATCATGATTCTCGATAAACAGGCGGTGCTGCTCGACAAGAGTGTCAGCGATATACAGAAAGAGTATCTCTTTGAGGTGTCGGCCGCTGCTCCTGCCGATGCGCTTTACGTTGAGCCGGGTCTCGGCGGCTGCTGCTCGATAAGCAGGAACACCACAGGCGAGGAGAGCCGTATAAACATTGAACTGTTGTTCAACTACATTAACTCGATAAAGTAAGCAACCATGAACGATATATTTGATTTCGGCCGTTTCGGCAAACTGTTTGTATATGAGTGCAGGAACTACCTGCCACGTTACATCAAAGGAATGGTGGTGTTTGCCAGCTTCCTGGTGGCTGCGTGGCTGTTCACGATAGCATCGGAGTATCCTTTTGATAGCCGCACCAATTTCATTACTGTCCTCTTTTTCTTTGCGATTTTCCTCTCTCCTTATTTTGTGTACAAAGAGATGAACAACCGCAAGAAGGGGTACTTCTATGCGATGCTGCCTGCAAGTACGTTCGAGAAACTGCTCTCGATGACATTGGTCAGCGTAGTAGTGGTACCTGCGGTGGTATATCTTTCCCTGTCGGTAACCGATGTGTTGCTCTACGCTCTTTCCTGTGCCGGAGCGGGATACTTTACGGGACTTGAATTCTGTAACCCGTTCAATCTGCTGACGGATGTCGATATTGTGAATCTCAAGTGGAATTTCGGTGATGAACTTGCGGCACTCTTCAGTGGCAAACATATTGTGCTCTGGTGCGTGATGAACATATCGGTGGTAATGATGTTCAACTCCATTTTCCGCAAGCATAAGATTATCAAGACTCTGCTTTTCAATATGGCAGTGCAGTTTCTGTTCCAGATTGCAGTGATATTCTTCGCAGTGTGGTTCCCCGAAGCAACCGAGAGATTCGCTGATTGGGTGGAGCATTTCTTGACGGACTATACCCCGGGTGAGCTGCTTACAATGATAGACAATACCGTACTGCTGGTAAATACGCTCGTGACGGTTGTGGCATTGACAATTACATATTTCCGCATCAAGCGGGTAAACTATTGATATTAACGTGTAAACTATTGATGTATGGAGTATAACGAACACAAACCCATATACCTGCAGAACGTGGACCTGATGCAGGAGAAGATAGTGCGTGGCGAGTGGCCCGAGGAGGAACGTATACCCTCGATACGCGAGATGGGCGCAATGGTTGGCGTAAACCCCAATACCATTGTCCGCTCCTATCAGCTGCTTGAGTCGCAGGATATAATATACAACAAGCGCGGCATGGGCTACTACGTGAAGGACGGGGCTGTTGCACGCATAAAGGAGAATATAAAGAAAGAGTTCATAAACAATGAGCTGCCACTGTTCAAGGCAAAAGCCGAGATGTTGGGCATTTCAAAGGATGAACTTACAAAATTGCTATAAAGTATAATTGATGAATTACCATAAATATATTACTATGAAAAACATTTTTGTATTTAGTGCATTGTGCGCTTGTATGATGCTTGCATCGTGTACGGTTGTTGCACCCGAGGCCGGTGAAGAGGGTGTAAAGGTTCATAAACCATGGGTGTTCGGCTCGGGTGGCGTGGATATGACCCCTGTTGAGACAGGTCTGCAATATACATGGCTCTCAACCGACTATGTCATTGTTAATATGCTTCCCCAGGCCTATGATGAGGACCTTGATGATGCTACATCGAACGACAATACCTTGCTCGACTTCAATACTCAGATTCAGTTGCAGGTAAAGGACAACATGTCGCCTGTGCTCATAAAGAACTATGGCGCAAACTGGTATAGCTCTGTAATAAAGGAGGTTTACCGCAACACGGTGCGTGGCTATATTTCAAAATATGGTCCGTTTGACCTGATGAGCAACCGCGAGGTGCTTGACTCTATCAACCTTTTTGTGAAGAATGACATCCAGAACTACATAAAGCTACTCAGCTCAAAGCAAGGCGAGCTGCCTATCGATGTGGTGAATGTGGTTGTGGGACGTGCTATCCCCAACGAGCGCCAGAAGGCCGAAATGGATGCCACTGCTGCTGCCACACAGGCAAAGCGCACCGAGGAGTCGCGTCGCGACATGCTCGTGGCACGCGAGGCTGCCGAGCGTCAGCGCGCTATCGCCGACAAGGCTTATCAGGAAGAATTGGGGCTTACAACTGACCAGTTCATACAGTTGCGCGCATGGGAAATCATCAAGGACAAGAACGGCGCGAACATTGATGTGCTGTTCAATGCCGAAGGTGCCACCAAAATGTGGAACGTGAGACGATAATAAAAAAGTAAACCATGAAATACAGATATATTTTCTTGCTGTTTGCGCTGTTCTCTTTAGCATCGTGCACATCATGGTTCGTAGAGAGAACTCCCGAATACATTTTATGGAAAGTGCACGGATTGAATGTAGAGAATACGGAGCATTGGGTATATGCTTTCGA